>JBBSEL010000040.1:0-11405 GCA_038239755.1 Chloroflexia bacterium
CGCACCGCCGTTGCCAGCCCGCCCAGCCCCGCGCCGACAATGATCGTGTCGGGCAGTGGGTGGGCGGCACGGGGCGGGTGTGGCGCGGCGATCAAGGGCCGAGGGGGGCGTCGGTCGCGTAGGCCGGGTGGGGGAGCAGGCCGATGGTGCCGGGCGGCCAGTAGGAGATCCAGGCACGCCCGGCCACCTTATCCACCGGGATCGGGCCGTTATAGGCCAGGTGCGAGTCGGAGCTATTGCGCCGGTTGTCGCCCAGCACATAGAGGGTGTCGGTCGGTACGACCAGCGGGGCCACGGTGTAGTTCGGCACCTCTTTATAATATGGCTCGTTCAATAGCTGGCCGTTGATATACACCCCGTCGTAAGACTTGACCTCGACCCTTTCCCCCGGCAGGCCGATGACCCGCTTGATATAGTCCTTGTCCTCGTTCCAGGCGTGGAAGACGATGATATCGCCTCGCTGCGGGCCGTGGCCGAACAGGTAGTGCGGGGCGGCAGGCACGTTCTGGCCCAACAGCCGGGGGAAGAAGTTGTCGTCCCAGCGGAAGGTGGTCCACTTGTCCACCACCAGCATCTCGCCATCGGCCAGGGTGGGGACCATGCTCACCCCTTCGACCCGGTAGTTCTGCACCACGGTGCGCACGACCAGGAAGATGACCAGGGTGAGCAGGATCGTCTCGATCACCTCGCGCCCCGCCGACTTGCCGCCCAGGCGCACCTCAACCACGGTGCTGCCTTCGTCGCCGGGGGGCAAGCGGCCCATCTCTTGATGCCAGTATGAGTCGTGCTCGATGTTCATCGTGCGTCTTCCTCGTGCGGTGTTGCGGCCACGCCTCATTATACGCGATCCCCCACCGGACACCAAAAGGCCGGGAACCTGCCCCTGGTTCCCGGCCTTCCTGGTCCCCTGCGTCCTGTTACGGGTTCACCCACTGGCGGGTGGGGAGATCGAAGGTGAAGCGGGTGCCATCGGCGGCCTGGAGAGTCAGGCGCTCGCCCACGGCGTCGGTGATCGTGACCGGCCCGGCTTTAGTCGGCGTGAGATATGATCCCCCACCGCTTGTTATGTATCCATCAAGGGTTCTGACGTATATGATTAGCTCTCCTTGTCTGGGATCTTCGTCGCTACCCTGACCACCAGCATATATGTCAAGACGATGATCCGCGCGTAACTCGACCCACTCGTTTCCCATTTTGAAATCCGATGCACGTGCAGGAGGGTTCACGCCTGTAAGAATGTATCCAGCCCCAGCAGCCGTGTAAGGTACGTCAGGCGGCCACCACCGCACAGATGCTAGGGTTGCAGGTGGCGTAAGGTGCAGTGGTCGCGGAGTGAGGGCAATTTCGGTCAGATCGACGTACAACTGCTGATCACCTGCATACTTGTTGTTAGGGTCCACTGTTGTGGTTAGTACCACGGTCGCCACCGGCAGAGTAGTTGGGGGAACCGTCATTCCACAGGCGACAAGCAGGCTTAACACGAGCAGCATGGCCCCGCACAACAGCAGCCCGGTTGGTAAGGTCCACAAGGGGTGGCGTGGTCTCATCGGCTAACTCCTCATCGGGCGGTGAACCATGCCGATTCTCCTTCAGGTGCAAGATGCGGTCAACAAAATCTTGTCATTTAGTATAGCATCAAATTTTCTCTTTGCAAGTAGCCTAGCCTGCGATCCGGTCATAACGCGGCGTACACCTGTAGGATATGGCTCTGTCCATTGATTGTTGGGCGTCCTCGGCGTTGGGGGTTACCGACCATCAATAGGCAGAGCCATATCCTACAATCGGCACCGATCTTTATGACCGGATCGCAGGTTATGCTACTGTCGGACCCTGACAATGACCCTGCCAGCCCACACCCTGCCGGTGTGTCCCCCCGCGCTGCACCGGGCCGCACGATCCAGGTATAGTCATGCTTGCATTGCACCTTGCTTTGCCGTATAATGCGATTACAGCGGAGTCCAGACGCGAGGGGAAGTCACGGGCTGCGCGTGGCTGGTGGGTTGGTACGGCAGGGTGTTTGTTCCGTCTTCTTCTTTAGCTCATTCTTTCGAGTGCCGTGCCCATCGGCTTCAGCGACCTGTCGCTTAGCCCACATTCCCCTGATCACCGATGGTCTTGCTGTCTGAACCTGGGCATTGCCAACCGCGTATCGGCTGTTGAGAACAAGGCGGCGCGGCTGGGGTGTTGGCCTACCCAGATTCCTGCCGTGTGGGTGCCGGGGTGCGTCGGTGCAGCGGCATGCGATGTGGCACGACGCTAGAGCAGGGGGATCGTGTGCTAATCAAGAAGCTGGGCGGCGGGAACGAAGGCCAGAGCCGCCCCCTGACGCCGATCGAGCGGCCTGACGAGCTGCCGGTGAGCGGCACCCAGAAGCTGGACGCCCTGCGCCAGGCGCTGGGTGGCGGCGCGTTGCTGCAACGCAACATCGTGCTGGCCGAACGCTATGAGATCGAACAGGTGCTGGGGGTCGGCGGGATGAGTACCGTCTACCGTGCCCGCGACCTGCGCTTCGAGAACGTCATCCGCTATTGCGCGGTCAAGGAGATGCCCGACACCGCGCCCGACCCCAAGACCGGCGCGCTGCGTCTCCAGAACTTCCAGCGCGAAGCCTCGCTCCTCGCCACCCTGAGCCATCCGGGCATTGTCCGCATCTACGACTATTTCCCCCAGGATAGCCGCGTCTACCTGGTGCTGGAATATATCGACGGCAAAGACCTGGAGACGATCCTCGATGAGGCGCAAGGCCCCATGCGCGAATCCGACGTGCTCAACTGGGCGATCCAGATTTGCCATGTGTTGAGCTACCTCCACCATCACAAGCCCCAACCGATTGTCTTCCGCGACATGAAGCCGTCGAACATCATGCTGGTCGGGGATGACAAGGTGACGCTGGTGGACTTCGGCATCGCCAAGGTGTTCCAGAGCGACAAAAAGGGGACGATGATCGGCACCGAGGGCTATTCGCCGCCGGAGCAGTATCGCGGGCTGGCCGAGCCACGGGGCGATATCTATGCCCTGGGCGCGACCATGCACCACCTGCTGACCGGCAGCGACCCGCGCACCCAAACGCCGTTCACCTTCCACGAACGCCCGCCCCGGTTGATCAACCCCAAGGTGTCGCCCTGGATGGAATCGGTGGTCATGCGGGCGCTGGAGTACGAGATCGAACGCCGCTGGAGCAGCGCCGACGAATTGCTGGAAGCGCTTCAGGCCGGGCAACGGCAGATGCAAGGCGACGGCAGCGCGCCCACCCCGCTGGCCGCCCCGGCGGCGGGTGCCGCCCCCGCGCCCACCGCCGGTGCCCCGGCCTATCCGCCGCAGGCCCCGCCGGGCTACCCGGCCCCGCCCCCCGGCTATCCCCAGGTGCCGCCGGGCTACCCGCCCCCCGGCTACCCCCCGGCTCCCTATGGCTACCCGCCCCCGGCCTACGCCTACCCGCCGCCGGGGACCGCGCCGAATGCTCCCCCGGTGCTGCCCGAATCGAATATTGACGCGCTGTGGAGCTTCAAGGCCGAAGACGAGATCCGTGGGTCGGCGCTGGTGGCGAAGGGCATTGTCTTCGTCGGCTCCTACGATAGCAACATGTATGCGCTCAATGCCAAGAGCGGCGACTTCCTGTGGAAGACCGCCACCGAGGCGGGCGTGGCCGCGACCCCCGCGCTGTGGGAAGACACCCTGATCTTCGGCTCCGAAGACTTCACCATCTATGCCCTGGAAGCGCGGCGAGGGGCCGTGACCTGGGTGGTGCGGACCAGCGCCGCCGTGCGCTCATCGGCCCGCGTCTTCAGCGGGCAGGTCTATGTCGGGTCCGATGACCAGCATCTCTACTGCCTGGATGCGCGTACCGGGCGGCAATTCTGGAAATACCGCACCTGGGGTGCGATCCGCGCCACGCCGTATGTCGGCAAAGGGCTGGTCTTTATCGGCTCCGACGACAACCACCTTTATGCGCTGGACTCCTCGACCGGCTCGCTCAAGTGGAAGTTCCACAGCAACGCCGCGATCACCTCGTCACCGATGATGGGCGAGGGGCTGGTCTATGTCGGGTCCAAAGACAACTATCTCTACGCGGTTGATGTCGAGAGCGGCTGGGCGGTCTGGAAGTTCCGCACCGAGCATATCGTCACCTCGTCGCCTATGGTCATGGGCGGCAAGGTCTATGTCGGCTCGGCAGACAGCCACCTCTATGCCCTTGAAGCCTCCTCCGGGCGGGTCGCCTGGAAGTTCCGCACCGGCGGCCAGATCGCCTCGTCGCCCCGCGTCAGCGGCGGCAACGTCTACTTTGGCTCCACCGACAACTATGTCTACTGCTTGAACGCATCGAACGGAGACTTACGCTGGCGCTTCCGCACCAGCGCCCCCATCGTCGCCTCCCCGACGATAGAGGACGGCATCGTCTATATCGGTTCGATGGATAATAAGCTCTATGCGCTGCCCGTTGATGCCGGGCGGTAATGAGGTCTGTTGTGAAAACCCGCCGTAAGCAACCGGAGGCGGAAGTTGCCGAGCCGGTTGACCTGCTGGTGGCACCGGGTGTAGTGGCTGCCCCGACTTTGCCGATCCTCGTTGCCCAGCCTCCCGGCCAGATCGGGTGGTTTCCTGCCGCAGTACGGAGCGATCGCGGCCAGGAGCGAGACGATAACCAGGATTCGGTGGTGGGCATCACCGGCCTTTTGCCGCGTAGTTCGGCGGATACGGTGCCGGTGCCGTTCGGCTTCTTCGCCGTGGCCGATGGCATGGGTGGCCTGGCCGATGGCGCGAACGCCAGCATCGGCTCGGTGCGTACGGTGGCCGAGCATGTGGTCAAGTCGTTTCTCCTGCCCGCACTAGATGGGGCACGGCGGAATGCCGAGCAGGGCACCGTCAGCGAGATCATGCGTGACGCGGTGCAGGCCGCCAACGCTGCGCTCTATCACCAGGTGCGGCGCAGCGGCATCGCCAGCGGCACCACCTTCAGCGCGGCGCTCTTGCTGGGGCGGCAGTTGACGACGGCCCACGCTGGCGACTCGCGGATCTACCTGCACGGCCCCGATGGGCTGCGCCGCCTGACCACCGACCATTCGATGGTCGGTCGCCTGATCGAAATGGGGCAAATGCAGCCCGAAGACGTGTATAATAACCCGCAGCGCAACGTGCTCTATCGCACGCTGGGTCAGGCGGCACAACTCGAAGTCGAAACCGCCTCCTATAGCCTGGGGAAGGCGCACCATTTGCTCTTGTGTACCGATGGGCTATGGGACGTGGTAGGGGAGAACGCCCTGAGCGCGGCCCTGATTGAGGAACCGACTATCGAGGCGGCAGCAGACCGGCTGATCGCTGCGGCCAACGCCGCCGGTGGCCCCGATAACATCAGTGTGATTATTGTGCGTTTAGGGTAGGATCGGGCGCAGACGAGAGGTAGTGGGACATGTGGGAGCATACTATGGCAAATGATCCGATGGACGCAACCCAGCATTTCTCCAATCGCGCCGACCGCGATTGGGGATTGCGCACGGGTCGGGTGTCCGATGACTCCGATGAGGCACCCCTCAGCGTCAGCCACCGCTTCGGCTTGCCCACGATCCCGCCCAACGGCGCGGCGGCGATGGTCTATATGCTGCTCTGCGTCCGCGTGTCGAAGCAGGCCAACGCCGGGCAGTATGTGCCGCTGAACCTGTCCCTGGTGCTGGACCAGAGCCTGTCAATGCGCGGTGAGAAGATGGAGCGGGTGAAAGACGCGGCTCGCTACGTGATCAACAAGCTGGGCGCGCAGGATACGCTTTCGATCGTCAGCTTCAACGACCGGGCCAACCTGGTCGTGGCGGCGCAGCCAGTGCGGAACCACGGGGAAATGCAAGACCTGGTGGACAACATCGTGCCGCGCGGCGCGACCGAACTGGCGACCGGGATCCGCATGGGCATGGACCAGTTGCGGCTGCGCCCGCAACAGCGCAACGCCGTGTCGGCCATGCTCTTGCTCACCGACGGCGACACCTATGGCGACTCGGCGCGCTGCATGGAGTTGGCCGAACAGGCCCGCCGCCAGCAAATCCAGATCACGCCGTTGGGCGTGGGCGAGGAGTGGAACGAAGACCTGATGGAGGCGCTGGCCTATCGTTCTGGCACCCACTCGGAATATATCAACCAGCCGTCGGCGATCATCACTGCCTTTCAGAACAATGTCGAGGCGTTGCAGGCGACCTATGCACGCAATGCCCAGCTGGTGATCCAGACCCCCGACGGGGTGCGCCTGTCGCAACTCCATCGCACCCGCCCGCTGATCGGGCGGGTCGAGGTGCTTCCGGCGGTCGGCTATGAAGGGCAGGCCTTTTCGCTGGGCAGCCTCCATGCCGGGGAAGAACAAGAATTCCTGATGGAGTTTGTGGTGCAACCCAGCCCCCCCGGCCCGGTGACCCTGGCGCGGGTGCAGTTCGTCTATGACCAGGCCTCCACCGCCGGGCAAGTCCATTTGCCCTATGAAGTGCTGATCCAGTCCGAGGCAACGACCGGCCCGGCATCATCGTTGGATGCCACCGTGAAAACTGCGGTTGAAAAAGTGGTTGCCTATAAATTGCAGCAAAAAGCCTGGCAAGAACTAACTGAAGGCAATCTGGTGTCGGCCACGCACAAGTTGCGCATGGTAGCGACACGCCTGATTGAAGCGGGGGAGGATGAACTGGCGCAGACGGTCCAGGCCGAAGTTGCCCACCTGGAGCGCACCGGCCATGCCAGCCCCGCCGGTACTAAACAGATCAAATACGGCACCCGTGGACTGGGGCGCACGCAGGCAATGCGCCCCGCACCGGGAACATGAGGTAGGGAGAAGAGATCATGATCATTTGTCCGGCTTGTCGCACCCCCCACGTCCAGGGCACGCTCTTTTGTGAGCAGTGCGGGACCTCCTTGATCGGCGTCGCGCCGGTAGACACCAGCGCCACAGAACCCTGGACGCCCGCGACCAGCACCTCGACCGTTGTCGGCGAAGTTTTGGGCGTGGGTGGGCGGCCCGGTGTAGCGGTTCCGGCGGCCAACGGCGCATCGGCCCCCGATGTGCCGGTTGACGAGATCCTCGACATCGACAATGAATCGCCGGGGACGTTGCCACTGCCGACCACGCTCTCGCCCGACACCGGGCGGCTGGTGCCGGGGTCGGCCCCGTCGCGCCTGCGCGTGCTGGTGCTCAATACCGGGCGGCTCACCGACTGGATCGAAGAAGACGTGATCCATGTGGGGCGGCTCGACCGGTCGGCGGGCGTGTTCCCCGAAATCGACCTGGAAAACGACGGCGGGCACAACGCCGGGGTTTCGCGCCGCCATGTGCGCATCTTGCGCCAGCCCGACGGCTACTATGTCGAAGACCTGGGCAGCATCAACGGTACGTTCTTGAACCGCCGCCGCCTCAGCCCCGGTGCCCCCGCCGAACTGAAAGATGGCGACGAGCTACGCCTGGGCAATATTGTCTTGCGTGTGGTGCTGGGCGGCATCGGGCGCAGCTAGTCGGCCCGGCCTCTGTCTTGCCTGATGGGCCGGGCGGCAGGGGGTTTTCGTGTTGACCCACCATCAGGGACAAGGAGAGAGCCAGCGTGGCGAAACTCGTTTTGATCCATGTGGCAAGTGAGGACCCGATCCTGGCCGAAATGGATGATTTGCCCAACCCGGGCGATAACTTTGTGGTGTTCTCCAACCCGCGCCGCCGTGATGGGCGCCCGGTGAACTACGTCACCGCCGGGGCGCGCACCTTTCTTTTCCCCTGGACCCGCATCAGCTTTATCGAAGTGATGGTCAGCGAAGACGAGCGCCGCGAAGTGCTCGAATTCTTCCGCTCCGAGTAGCATGGCAAGGTCCGGCATCTTTATCGATCTCCGAAGAGCAATGTAGGCAAGAACAGCCTTTGTTTTTGTCTACATTGTTCTTTTTTATTGGGTCAGCCTCATGCCTCGCTTCACCCCCCATAGCCCGCCGTCCCTGCGCCGCCCCCCGCGCCGGGTGCTGGTGGTGGCGTTGCTACCGATTGGCGACACGCTGTTCACCACCCCGGCGATCCACGCTCTGCGGCTGGCCTACCCCCAGGCGCATATCACCGCCCTGGTCTACCCCTCAAACGGCGGCATCCTGGTCAACAACGCCGATGTGGACCGGATCTGGCACTGGCCGACGCGCAACGCCTGGGGGCCGGGCGAGATGGTCGGGTTGGCCCGCGACGTGCGCCGGGGCCGGTTCGACCTGTGCGTCGAATTCTCCAACTACAACGGTTGGCTGAGTGCCTGGGCCGGGGCGCGCACCCGTTCGCATCTCCATCTGCCCACGTTCTGGTGGATCGACCCGGCGGTGGGGAAGCCCTGGCGGACCCGGCACGCGGTGGAGATTTACGCCACGGTGGTGCAACGGTTGGGAATCTCGGTTGAGGACTGGCGGCTGCGGATGCGCCCCACCGATGCCGACGAGGCGCGCGCCTCCGCCCTGCTGGCCCGCCACGGCATCCTCTGGGGTGAGCAGGTGATCGGGATTCATCCGGGCGGGGAGGGGTTGTGGGGGCAAAAACGCTGGGCACCGGCCCATTTCGCGGCGGTGGCCGATGGCCTACATCGCACGGTGGGCGGGAAGATCGTGGTGCTGGGGGGGCGCGAGGAAGCGACTATCGCTGCCGAGGTGGCCCGGCGGGCGGAGGCTCCCGTCTTTAATCTGGCCGGGCAAACGACCCTGGGGGAAACCGCAGCGATGGCGGCGGCGTGCAGCCTCTTTATCGGCAACGACTCCAGCCCGCTCCATATCGCGGCGGCGATGGGCACGCCAGTGGTAGGCATCTACGGCCCGACCAGCCCGATCAGCTATCGGCCCTGGCTACCAGGGGGGCAGGCCGGGCGCGACTATGCCGTGGTGCAGGGCCGGGGGCGCTGCGTCGGGCGGTTCACGCTGGGCGGCAGCCAGCCGCTGTGGGTCTATTTCCAGGCAACGGCGTGCCGCTCCCTGACAACGATCCAACCTGCCGCCGTGCTGGAGGCCGCCACAACGTTGCTCGCCCGCCCCCCCGCCCGATAAAACCCTGGCCCGGCGGGCAGCGGGGATCGTGATCCGCCCAACCCGCCCGGTACCTGGGGTTTAGAGGCCGCTCTTCTTCTGTTCGGTCGGGATCGTGGTCGTGGTCGTCGTCGTGGTCGGGGTCGTATCGGTCGCGACCGTATCGTTGGCCTTACCTTCCGACGTTTCGCGGAATTCGCGGATGCTGCGACCCAGTGCGTTCCCGATCTGCGGCAGCTTGCCAGCGCCGAAGACGAGCAGAACGATCACCAGGATAATCATCAGTTCGGGTGCTCCCAAACCAGCCATGTTGAGACCTCGCTTCTTTTAATAACAGGTGACGCGGGGGTTGGCCGACTCCGCGCAACGCGACCCGCTAAACTCTTATACCTTATTATACCATAACGTACCAGGGGACCGTATAGTTTGCTCTGCGGCCAAATTGGGGGGGTATGCCCCCGTCCGGCGGCATCGGGGCAAAGGAAAGGGGCCTGGTCTACTAAAAGACCAGGCCCCAGTGGTGCCAGAGGGGAGACTCGAACTCCCACGACCCTACGGCCACTACGCCCTGAACGTAGCGCGTCTGCCAATTCCGCCACTCCGGCTTGCTTGCGGATGTATTATAAGCTATCCGCTCCTGGTTGTCAAGCGCCGTTGGCGAGCAGATCAGATCGGCGGCACTGGACTTCGGCACCCACCCGCAGGCCCAATTGCCGGGCGGCGTGGCCCTCGCGCACAGCGATTTCGAGCAGGCCGCTGCTGTTGATCAGGGCGATCAGGCTGCCGGGGGCTGCCTCCGCATAGGTGACCGTGATGCCGGAAATGGGGTGCCCGGCCACGGTGACTTCCAGGGTCGGGGCGGGGCCGAGGGCGACCACCAACCCGGCGGCGATGTTGGTGATCAGGTTGCCGAACTGGTCGCAGGCGATGACCCGCCCGTAGATGGTCCCCGCCGCCACGGTGGTGGTGATGCCCGCCAGCAGGGTGAGGCTGGCCGGGGCGATGGCGGGGCCGAAGGCGGCAGGCGGCACCCCCGCCGCCAGGTGTGCCGCCACCGGGGCGAACACATCCCGCCCATGGAACGTGGCGCTGCGGGTGGGTCGCCAGTAGCTGGTGGCGGTCAGGGCATACGCCTGGGGGAGTTGCGCCGGGTCGCCGTGGCGCAAGATCGCGGGCAGGTCAAAGCCAGGGTCCCAGACGGCGGGCACCCCGTTGACCTCGGTCCAGCCCACCGCCCGCGCCGCCGCTTCGCGCAGCACATAGGTGAACAGCCCATTGTCCGGCCCAACGAACAGGCCGTCTGCTGTGACCAGCAGTACCGCCCGCCGGGCACTGCCCACGCCGGGATCCACCACGGCGACATGAATCGTGTCGGGTGGGAAGTAGGCATAGGTGCGGTAGAGCACGAACGCCCCCGCCGCAATATCTTGCGCGCCGATGGCGTGGCTGATATCCACAAGCTGGGCGGTGGGATAGAGGCTGAGCATCACCCCTTTCATCGCCCCCACATAGCCGTCGGCTCCTCCAAAGTCGGTCGTCAGGGTAATAATGCGCGGCCCGGCCATCACTGTAACCTCATTCTTCGTGTTGTGGGGTGGCGGCCTCGTCCCGCGCCTGGATCACGATCTCGCCGAAGGCACTGTCCTGGGTGGCGAGAATCGCGTGGCGGCGGAGGAGTTCGAGCACAGCCATAAACGTGAGCACCACTTCTAACCGGTTTCTGGCCTCTTCCAACAACGACCAGACGGTGAGGGTGTGTGCGGGAGCCTCGGCCAACCGGGTCCGCAACTCGGCCACCTTCTCGTCCAGGGTGATCTCATGAGGGAGGATCGTCGGGGGGACCTCCAGCGGCATGGCGATCTGCATCCGCCGGTGGACCAGCCGCACCAGCGCGGCCAGGGTGACCCCCTCTAGCCCCAGCGTGGGGGCGGTGGCCCGCACCGGCGGCTTGCCGCCGAGGGGGGCCGGGTGGGTGAAGGTGCGCAAGCCCTGCTGCTCCCGTTCGCGCAGGTAGCCCGCCACCGCTTGCATCGCCCGGTATTCTTCCAGCCGCCGCACCAGTTCCGCGCCGACATCCTCGTCGTCTTCGGCGGTGGGCGCGAGCACGCTGCGCGTCTGCGGCAACAGCGCCTGCGACTTGATATAGAGCAGCTTGGCCGCCACCACCAGGAACGAGGCCAGCAGCCGTGGCTCCGGCTCCCGCAAGTGGTTGGCATACTCCAAAAACTGATCGGCCACCTCGGCCAATGCCACCTTGCTGATCTCTAGCTCCCGCTTTTCGATCAGCCGCAACAGCACTTCTAATGGCCCCTCAAAGTCGGGCAGCCGTACCGCGTAGTCGTCAGTCATCGTGGCTCGTGGCGCGTGACGGGTGGTTAGTGGTTAGTGGTTAGTGGTTAGTGATCAGA
>JBBSEL010000041.1:0-11390 GCA_038239755.1 Chloroflexia bacterium
GACCGTGAGCAGGCCGACGGTGATGATCAGCAAGAACGAGCCGCCGAGCAGGGCCCAGAGCCGGGGCAACACCGCCCGGAAGGCCGCACCCAGCGTCAGGCGCCGGCCATCCAGGCGCGCCGCCACCTGCACGGCGATCACCGCGAGCAGCACGAAAGCAAGGATGGCTTCGGTCAAGGTGAGGACGGCGTGGAACAGAGTAAAGATGAAGAAGCCGACGATCCAGGTGGCGTCGAGCGCGGTCGGCCCGGGGTCCAGCAGGGCGAGCACGCCGACCGTGAGCAGGAGCATCGGCACTTCCAGCAGCAGCACCGGCAGCAAGAAAACCGCGCGCCCGGCCTGGTAGAGGCGCCAGGCCTCGGCGGCCAGGCTCCAGACACGGCGCGGCCCCCGCGCACCGCCGGGTGATCAGGGATCGCCCGGCGCGGCGACCCCAGAGAGGAAGAAATCAATGAGGATTTTGATTGTCGGCGCGGGGATCGCGGGGCTGACCCTGGCCTACGGCCTTCAGAAGCGCGGCCATACGTTGCTGGTCATCGAGAAAGCACCGGCCATCCGCGATGGCGGCTATATGATTGATTTTGCCGGGGCCGGCTACGACACCGCCGAGCGGCTGGGCCTGCTGCCCGCCCTTAACCGGATTCACTACCCGATTGCGTGCCTGAGCTTTGTCAACGCCAGGGGACGGGAGCGGTTCTCGTTGTCCTACCAGGGGATGCGTAAGCTTTTTGATAATCGCCATTTCAACTTTCTGCGTGGGGATCTGGAATACCTACTGTATGGCCTGATTCGGGATCAGGTCGCGGTGCGCTGTGGCACCACGCTGGTGGGGTATACCCAGGATGCGAACCAGGTCGAGGCGCAGTTCAGCGACGGCACGACCGAGACATTTGATCTGCTCGTCGGGGCGGATGGGTTCCATTCGTCCGTGCGGGCGCTGACCTTTGGCCCAGAGGCCAGCTATATCCGCTTCCTAGACTACGCGACGGTGGCGTTTCTGATCGATCATCCAGGCCACCTGCCGATCACCCCCGATGCCTTCGTGACGTTGACCACCCCAGGCCGCCAGCTCGCCATCTATCCGGTGCGCGGGGATCGGCTCGCCACGTTTTTCCTCTATCGCACCCGCCAGGCCCCGCGCAGCCACGGCCTGGCCGCCGCCCGCGCCGCCCTCCAGCGCGTCTACGGCGACCTGGGGTGGATCGTGCCGACGTTGCTGCGGCGTAGTGCAGAAACCACTGATTTGTATTATGATGCAGTGAGCCAGGTGGTGCTGCCCGAGTGGAGCCGGGGGCGGGTCGTGCTGGTGGGCGATGCCTGCGCGTGCGTGTCGCTGCTGGCCGGGCAGGGGGCGCCGATGGCGATGGCCGGGGCCGCGCTGCTGGCCGACGAACTGCCCACGGAAGGGACGGAAGTCGGCCCCGCGCTGGCCCGCTATGAGGCCCGGCTGCGGCCCGAAGTCGAGCGCTGCCAGGAGGCTGGTCGCCGCGTCGCCGATTGGTTCGTCCCGGCCACCCCGACCCGCCTGGCGATCCGCGATGCCTTCAGCCGGATGATGCTCTGGCCGGGCGTCAGCACGCTGATGAGGCGCCAATTCCTGATCAGTAGCAAGCTCTGACGCCCTGGTGGCAACGTTTATGCTGCGGTAGGCTGGCTGCACCCGTCGGTGGCTCCGTCCCCCGGCCCCACCCTGGCCCCACTCACCGAAAGACCGCCCATGCCGCAGATTGTGGTTGTTGACGACGACGAACGCCTGACCGAGATGCTGCGCCGCTTGCTGGCCCACGCGGGCTGGAGCGTCGCCACCGCCAACAGCGGGGCCGAGGGGTTGCACCTGCTGGCGCAGCCCGGCGTCGAACTCGCCATCCTCGATGTGGGGATGCCCGAATTAGACGGCTTTGAGGTGCTGCGGCGGCTGCGGGAGGGGGGCCAGCCCATCCCGGTGCTGATGCTCACCGCCCGCGACGCAGTCGAAGACCGCGTGACCGGACTGGAGATCGGGGCCGATGATTACCTGGTCAAACCGTTCGCGCCCGAAGAACTGGTGGCCCGCGTGCGCGCCCTGTTGCGCCGCGCCCCCGCCCAGCGCGAGATCCTGGCCTACGCTGACCTGAGCCTCGACCCGGCCAGCCGCAGCGCCCGCCGCCAGGGGGCGACAATCACCCTCAGCACCACCGAGTATACCCTGCTCGAATACTTCCTGCGCCACCCCGCGCAGGTGCTGTTGCGCGATCAACTGATGGAGCATGTCTGGGGCTACGATTTCGATGGCGAGTCGAACGTGCTCGAAGTCTACGTTGGCTACCTGCGGCGCAAGCTGGAAACGGGGGGTGCGCCGCGCCTGATCCAGACAGTGCGCGGGGCGGGGTACATGCTCCGCGCCGACGAGGCCGACACCCCGGCAGAGGGCTAGGCCATGTCGCTCCGCCTGCGCCTGGCGCTCTGGTATACCGCCCTGGCCGGGGTGGTGGTGGGCACCGTCCTGCTGGCCGCCTTCTTGTCGCACAGCGCCACCCTGGCCCTGGAGATCGACGCGCAGTTGCACGGGGTGGCCCAACGCGCCGCCACCCGCGTGGTGGCGGGCATCGGCCCCCACGCGGGTGTGACCGCCGACAGCCTGCAACCGATCACCGACTTCACCGACGCCGAAATCTGGGTCCGCTATTTCGATCCGAGCGGGCACGAACTGGCCGAATCGGCCAACGCCACCGGGCGACCCGTCCTGTTCGGCCCGCTGAACGAGGATATCCCTGGGCACTTTGTGGACGGCCAGGATGGAAGCGAGCGGCTGCGCGGCTATGTTCAGCCGGTGCGGCGGGGCACCGAGTTGGACGGCTATCTGACGGCGACGACCTCGCTGGTCAGCGTGGACCGGCTCAACGACCGCTTCGCGCTGTTGCTGCTGGCGATTGCGGTTGGCGGGCTGCTGCTGACGGCAGGAGCCGGGGGGGTCGTCGCGGCGGGGGCGCTACGGCCCATCCGCACGATCATCACCACCGCCCAGGCCATCGCCCTGGGCCGCGGCTTCTCGCGCCGCCTGCCCCCCGCCCCCCACCGCGACGAACTGGGCCAGTTGACCCGCACACTCAACGAAATGCTGAACAGCCTGGAAGCCGCCTATGCCGCCCAGCGGCGCTTTGTGGACGACGCGGCCCACGAATTGCGTGCCCCGATCACCGTCATCCAGGGCAACCTGGCCCTCTTGCAGGCCCCCCAGGCGCTCGGCCCGGAGGAACACGCCCAAGTCCTGGCCGACCTGGCCGGGGAGGTGCAGCAGTTGGGCCACCTGGTCAACGCGCTGCTGGCCCTGGCCCGGGCCGATGCCGGGCAGCAAGGGCGGCAGGTAGTCGTGGAACTGGACGCGGTGCTGACCACCGGCTACCGGCGGTTGCGGGCGCTGAACGCGCCGGTCGAACTGCATATCGGCGCGCTGACCCCGCTGTGCGTGCGCGGCGACAGCGATCAACTCGAACAACTGCTGCTGATCCTGGGCGAGAACGCCCTGCGCTACACCCGGCCCGGCGGGCGGGTCGGCCTGGGGCTGGAGGAGGCCGACGACGCGGCGGTGCTGACCGTGCGCGACACGGGGATCGGCATCCCGGCAGACGAATTGCCCTACATTTTCGACCGCTTCTACCGGGGCGGCGGGGCGCGCACCCTGCGCCGCGACGGCACCGGCCTGGGCCTGCCCATTGCCCGCTGGATCGCCGAGAGCCACGGCGCGGCATTGACCGTCGAGAGCCAGCCGGGGCAGGGGAGTTGCTTTACGGTGCGCTTCCCGGCCATCTCCTGCGAGGCCGATGCGGACCTCCCCACCGCCCCACCCACCTGATCGGGCCGCCCCGGCCCACCCCTCCACGCCTGCCGGGGGTGACTCTTCGGGGATTCTTACCCCCTTCTCAGGTAACTCTCAGGAAGCACTGGTAAGCTCTTTACAGAGCGGATGCTCCATCCTTCCCGCTTCCTGTGCAACACGCCCCGGCCTATTCCGTCTTTCCTTGTTCGATTGGAGCATATATGCGGATGCGCCCCCTGGAGTGCGCTACCCGCCACCGAGCGTGTGCAGGAGCCTTTATTGGAGATGCACATGAACTTATATCTGGTACGCCACGGTCTTTCGACCTGGAATGTCGCGGGTCGCCTGCAAGGTTGGCGCGACCCCGATCTGACGCACGAGGGGCGCGGGCAGGTCGCCGCCACCGCTGCCTCGTTCGCCGCCCGCACCCACCAGCGGGTCGCCTTCGCCGCGCTGTATAGCAGCCCGCTGCGCCGCGCCTGGGACACCGCCGCCGCCATCGGGGCGCAACTGGGCCCGACCCCCCAGCCGATCCCCGACCTGCGCGAGATGCACGGCGGGGTAGTCGAGGGGCTGACCCAGGACGAATGGCAGCAGCGCTATCCCAACCTGATCGCGGGCTGGGACGACCGGGCCAATCTCGACTTTGGCTGGCCGGGCGGCGAAACCCGGCGGGCCTTCCGGGCACGCTGCGTGCGGACCCTCCAGGCGCTGACCGCCCGCCACGACCCCGACGCCAACCTGATCGTGGTCACGCACGGCGGGGTGATCAAAGCCTATCTCAATGCCACCCGCCCGACCGATCCGGCGGGACCGCGCCCCTACGATGCCGACAATTGCAGTATCACCCATGTCTTCGTGCCCACCGACGGCAGCGGCGACGGCCCTTCGGTCAGTTGCATTCGCACCTTTAACCAGCAGGATCATCTGCGCCACACGGGCCGGGGCGGCACGCCAGAAGCCCGCGCCGACCTCGCGCTGCAATAGGATGGCCCCGGCAGCGACGCGGGGCGCGACCCACCCGGCACGGGGAGGAACGAGGATACGGACGATGAAAGCCAGCGCACTCAAAGGATGGACGGTCGTCAGCCTGACCCACGCCGAAAAGATCGGCGCGGTCAGCGACATTCTGGTGGACCGGGCGATGAGCCGGGTCGTCGGGCTGAAAATCCAGACCGGACGACGGGGCAACGGGCAGGTCGTGCGCGTGGGCGACATCCGCTGCATCAGTGCCGATGCGATTGTCATCACCGACCGCCAGGTGTTGTGGGACGGCACCGCCCCCGACCTCCGCGCCTTACCCACCGGCCATGATCTGCATCACACCAAAGTGGTGAGCTACAGCGGCACGGTGCTGGGGACGCTCCGCGATGTAGAGTTCGACCCTGATCAGTACCACATCACCCAATATCTGCTGGCCGGTACGTTCTGGGACCAACTCGCCCATACCGGCAAGACCTTCCGCCCGGCCCCCGGCTTCCTCTCCGGGGCCGACTTGCTGATGGTGCCCGACGAAGTCGCCGACGCCTTGCAATAGACGTGCAATAAAACAGCCCGCTGCCCCCACCGCACACCCGCGCCGGATCGCCGCTGATCCGGCGCGGGCGCGCGTCCCGGTCCGGCTGTGCCCCTGCTGCCCTTCTTAACTAACTCTTAGGTTCGTCTCAGATAGCTCTCAGGAACATCCCCTACACTTAGAGTAGACTAAATGATAAGAACCGGCGCGCTCAAAAGGTGGGCACGTCCAGAGCGCCGGTAGCGGCGCACGACCGCCGCCCCAGGAGTGGAGCAGGCAAAGGAGCAGGAAACACCGATGAGTACATTCTGGCAATTAGGCCGGTTTCGGTCGATGATGATAAGTCTGAATTATACCTGGTTGATCCTGGGGGGTCTGGCCGTATGGTATCTGACCCAGGTCTGGCTGCCCCCCTATCTGTCCGGCACGGCGGTCTGGCCGCTGGCCGTGGGCATGGTCCTCCTTTACGGTGCGGGCCTGCTGCTGGCCGAAGCCGTACGCACGCGCCTGGCCGGTATCTTCACCGCTGCCTGGCCGCGCAGCGTCCATCTCTTCCCCTTTGGCGCGGCAGCGGCCTACCCGTTGCGAGCGCTCGGCGCAGGCGTGGCGGCGCGCACTGCGCTGGCGGGGCCCGTCGTCCTGGCCGGGCTGGGCGCGGTCTATGAGGCCGCCAGCCTCGTCCTGCCGGGGGGCACGCTGGGGGTGGCCGTGTTCCAGGCGCTGGCCTTCGCCCACCTGGCCGTGGCCGCGCTGAACCTGATCCCCGGCCTGCCCCTGGCGGGCGGCTGGTTCCTGATCGCCCTCCGCACCTGGATAAGCAACGACCGCGAAGGCGGCCTGGCCCTCGCCCGGCGGCTGGGCCTGCTGGCAGCGATTGCGCTGGCCGGGGCCGGGGTGGTCGTGTTCTTCCAGGGCGCGGGGGTGGCCCCCGGCCTGGCCTTGCTGGCCCTGGCCTGGGCGATCCGCGAAGGCGGCGTCGAAGTAGAGCGCCGCGCCAGCACCCGGCAGGTGATGGAAACCCTGACCGCGGGCGAACTGATGCAACAACCGGGGCGCGGGATCGCACCCGGTGATACGCTGTCCGACGTGCTCTGGGGGGCCGAGAAGGTCGCCCCCGACTCGGTGCTGGCGGTACAGGATAGCGACGGCCAGTTTGCGGGCCTACTCCCGGTGGCGCTCACCGAGGACACGTTACAGGGCACCTGGTCGACCACGGCGGTGCAGACCGTCATGATCCCGGCGTCCGCGTTCACCGTGGTCCGCCCGGAGTCGCGGCTGGCCGATGTGCTGGTCGCCTTTGCCCGCCAATTGCCGCCCGCCACGGCTAGCGGAGCCAGCGCGGGCCAACCCGACCCCGGCTATGTGTCCGTGGTCGAGCAGGGCCGCTTGGTGGGGCTGATCAGCCGCGTGCAGGTCAGCGAATATGAGGGACTGGGCACCAAAGTGGGGGTGCAAGAGGCCGCCGCGTTGACCGCCCTGGCGACCCCGCCGCGCAGCCGCCGCGCCTGGGCCTGGCTCCTGGCGGGAGGGGTCGCCGTGGTCTTCGCGTTCACCCTGCTGGTGCCCCGCACCGCCGAACCGGCGAAGGCCTCCAACCCGATCACCGCCCCGATCAGCGGGGCGATCACCTTTGGCGACCATAGCCCGGAGACCGATAGCGTGCTGGGGCGGGGCGGCGATTTGCCGATCACCCTCGTGATTGACAGCCCGGCCCCCGTGCTGACCGTGACGATGATCCTGCAAGGCGAACCGTTGGTGGTCACACTCGACCCGGCGACGGGCGGAACCCACGTCACCGCCTCGGCCATCGCGCAGACCTTCTTGCTGGGACCGTACCAGATGCAGGTGGCGGCGCAAACCGCCGATGGGCAAACCGCCCACACCGCCTGGGGCTTCCGCGTGGTGCCGGGCCTGATGCCCGACGAGACGACACCCGCCGATGCGACCGCACCGACGACCGCTGCAACGGCCACGGAACTGCCTGCACCCACACCCACCCCGCTCCCGGTGGCACCCCCGGCGACCGATGCCACGCATCACTTCTTCCCGGAAACCGGCCACCTGGTCGCAAACGACTTCCTGGCCTTCTGGCAAAACCACGGCGGGCTGGCGATCTTCGGCTACCCGTTGACCGACGCGCAGCCGGCCACCGCCGCCGATGGCACCACCACGACGGTGCAGACCTTCGAACGCGCCCGCATGGAGCAGCACGGCACCGGGCCGGTCATGCTGGGCTTGCTGGGCCGGGCCGTCCATCCGCCCGATCCGGCAGCGGCCCCGATCAAGGGGGCGCGCTACTTCCCCGAAACGGGGCACAACCTGAACGGCGGCTTCCGCGAGTTCTGGGAGAAGAACGGCGGGCTGGCGATCTTCGGCTACCCGATCAGCGAAGAGATGCCCGCCACTATTGGGGACCAGACCTATAACGTGCAGTACTTCGAGCGGGCGCGCTTCGAGTACCATCCTGAATCGCTCGGCACTCCCTGGAGCATCACCCTCAGTTCGCTGGGCCAGCAGGTGCTACAGGTACAACCATAAAAAGCTGAGACCGGCCCCGCCTTTGGTGGAGATGCAGGAACCCACACCGGCGTGCCCACCAGGCTCGACTTCTTTTCTTAGGGTCCGCAAAAGAATCCCGTCTTTTCGGCACACGGAGCGTGTCGGACGGGATTCTTTTGTGACTCGCTAGCCCCCTTGTCACGGAGGACCTTTCATGGATCTTCATGCGCCCTTCGTCGCCCTGTTGTTTATCACCGTACTTGCCGCCGTCTGGCCGTCCACGGTCAGCGCCTGCTGGAGTTGATCCAGCAGCTTGGCTACATCCGGGTTCTTGCGGGGCGCAGCCGCGCCACCGATTCCGCGTGGGGTTCTGATTCGTTATGCTACCATCCTCGGTCTCCCCCCTTCCGACGGGTGGCGAGCCGCGTTCTACCGGGCTATACTCAGGAAGCCGCCCTCGCGCTGCGGCACGCAACCCACCCCATCCAGCTAGGAGCCGCCCATGCATCAGACCGCGATCTACCTCATTCGCATTCCCGGTCCGCTGGCGGAGCCGGAGGCCAGTTGGTTCGAGGGACTAACGTATGCCCCGGCCCCCGTGGGCGAGACGATCCTGCGGACTCCCCTCATCGATCAGAGCGCGTTGCATGGCATCCTGGCGACTCTTCGCGATCTGGCGATCCCGTTGATCGCCGTGCACCAACTTGACCCGCCCCCTGACCAGTAGAAAGAAGCCCGTTTGTGATCACTGACCCATCCCTCCCGTTGGCCCCGGTGCGCCGCGCCGGACCGCTCGATGCGGCGCACCGGCTACAGGCCACGGCAACGTGGCTCCACCGCTGGGCCACCGGGCGACGCTATCGTGTGGCCCAGACCGCCCTGGCACGGGCGGCGGCCACGCTCCTGGGGCCGACCCACGCCGGGGGTCCCCTCTCGGCCCCGGATGCCCTGCTCGGCGAACGTATCCGGGTGCTGGCGCAAGCACAGGGGCTGCTGACCCTGCTGCTGCTTGGGGTGAATCTGCTGATGTCGAACGCCACCGAGCGCTGGGTGACGACGGGCCTCGCCATTCCTGCGGGGCTGGCCACGGTGGCGCTCTACCGGCTGAGCCGCACCCGCTACGGGGAAGCGGCGGTGTACGCCGACCTGATCGGCGTCGCCTTGATCCTGGCGCTGGGCGACCCGTTGAGCGGCAGCCTCAGCGGGACGACCTGGGTCCTCTTCCAGATCTGGCCGCCGCTGGCCGCCCTGACCCTGCGGCGCCCGCGCGCCGTCGTGCTGGGCGTGGGCATCCCTCTGCTACTGCTCCTCATATCGGCGCTGCTCCAGATCACCCAGGTGGTGCCGGTGGTCTTGCTCATGCCACCGGAGCTGCTGCTGCGCCATCTGAGCTATCAGGTGCTGTTGCTGCTCGTCCTGGGCGGGGCGTTGCACTGGATGAGCAAAAGCGAGCAACGGGCCTGGCGCACAGCGGTGCAGATGCAAGGGCACCTGCACCGTGAACTGGCCCGGGCGCAAGCGCTGGCCGCCGAGAAAGTGCAACTGAACGCCACCCTGGAGCAGCGGGTGGCCGAGCGCAGCGCCGTGGCCGAACAGCGGGCCGCCGCGCTGGCCGCCAGTGAAGAACGCTATGCCTTGGCGGCGCGGGCAGCCAACGACGGCCTCTGGGACTGGGACCTGACCACCCAGCAGATCTTTTTCTCCCCCCGCTGGAAGGCGATCCTCGGCTATGCCGATGCCGAAATCGGCACCGCGCCGACGGTCTGGTATGACCTGCTGCACCCGGATGATCGCTCGCGGGTGTTGGCCCGGCTGGCGACGCTGCTCCAAAACCCCGACGATCCGTTTGAATTGGAATACCGCATGGGCCACAAAGACGGCACCTATCGCTGGATGCTCTGCCGGGGGCTGGCCCTGCGCGAGGCAAGTGGACGGGTCACTCGCCTGGTCGGTGCCCAGACCGACATCACCGACCGCAAACTGGGCGAGGCGCGCCTGCGCTACAATGCGTTGCACGACCCCTTGACCAGCCTGCCCAACCGGACGCTCTTCCTGGATCGGCTGGGCCAGGCGATCAAGCGGGGGCGGGGCGAGGACGCGCCGGGGTTCGCCTTGCTGTTCCTGGACCTGGACCGCTTCAAGACGGTCAACGACAGCCTGGGCCACCGAGCGGGGGACGAACTGCTGATCGCCGTGGCCCGCCGCCTGGAAGGGGCGTTGCGGCCCGGCGATACGCTGGCCCGGCTGAATGGCGACGAATTTGCCATCCTGCTGGAGCCACTGGCCGGGGCGACCGCGGCGACGGATCTGGCGACGCAGCTCCAACGCACCCTGGCTCCTCCGTTCCCGTTGCGGGGCCAGGATATCTTTATGAGCGCCAGCGTGGGCATCGCGCCAGGCACCGGCGGGTATGTCCACGCCGAGGATATGCTGCGCGATGCGGACGCCGCGCTCCACCGGGCCAAGCTGGAAGGGACCGCGCGCCAGGCCGTATTCGACTCGCCGATCTACTGCGAGGCCCTGACCCGCTTGCAACTCGAAACCGAGCTGCACCGCGCACTGGAGCGCGGCGAGTTCCGGCTGCACTACCAGCCGATTGTCCTGCTGTCCAACACCCTGGTGGTTGGCTTCGAGGCCCTGCTGCGCTGGCAGCACCCGGAGCGCGGCTTGCTCGCCCCCGGCGAATTTCTGGCCCTGGCCGAAGACATCGGGCTGCTGACCCCCCTCAGCTATTGGGTGCTGGACGAGGCATGCCACCAATTGGCCGCCTGGCAGACAGAGCCGGGGGTGCTGCCGCCGCTGACGATGAGCGTGAATATGCCGGCCCGGCCTCTCACCGAACCCGCCCTGATCACGCACCTGGCGCGGAGCATCGCCGAAACCGGCCTGACCGCCCGCCAGTTGAAGCTGGAGATCGTGGAGAATACACTGGTGGCCGAGGGCGAGGCGGCGGCGGCGCTGGCCCGCATCAAGGGCCTGGGGGTGCAAATCAGCATTGACGATTTCGGCATTGGCTATTCCTCGTTGAGCTACCTGCACCGCATTCCGGCAGACACGCTCAAGATTGATCGATCCTTTGTCAGCCGCCTGGGGACCGACCAGGAACACGCCGAAATTGTCGCGGCGATCATCACCCTGGCGCGGTCGTTGGGGATGAGCACGGTGGCCGAGGGTGTTGAGACGCCGGAGCAGCGCCGCCTGCTCCAGGGGCTAGGCTGCGACTATGGGCAGGGCTGGCTGTTCGCCCCCGCACTTGCCCCCGAGCAGGCCACCGCGCTTGTCAGCAGCTTGCGCCTCCCGCACCCAGCCTCCCTCCCGCGGTAACTTAGGGCCGGGCATCTGGCCCCACTCCGAGATCGCGGACCCCCCACCAGGCGCACACGTGGGTGTGCCGCTACGCCAACAGAGAGTGCATCGGCCCTGCATCCGCGGTCGGGGCTGATGCATTCCCGCTGGTAGGGGCCGACCCGTGTGTCGGCCCTGGTCGGGAGTCCGACCGGTTCGCGCCGAGACGAACGGGTAGCCTGCCGATCGGGGACCTCCCACCAGGCGCACACGCGGGTGCGCCGCTACGCCAAC
>JBBSEL010000042.1:0-11205 GCA_038239755.1 Chloroflexia bacterium
AATGCTCGAACAGGCCGAGCATCTGCCCGGCGGTGGCGTCCCAGGTGTAGGACTGGACCCGCAGCGGGCCAAGGTGGCGGAAGTGGGCGCGGGCATCAGCGCGTTCCAGCAGCATCTCCAGGCCCGTAGCGATGCTGGACACATCCAGGGGGTCGATCAGCAGCGCACTGTCGCCCGCAAGCTCGCCGGTGGCCCCTACCCGCGAGGTGAGCGTGGGGATGCCACAGGCCATCGCCTCGCCCACCGGCAGGCCGAAGCCCTCGTAGAGCGAGGGATAGGCGAAGATGGTCGCCATGTTGTAGAGCAGGGGCAGGTCCACATCGGCCACGTAGTCGAGGAAGCGGACATGTTGCTGCAACCCCAACTGCTCCACGCGGGCGAAAATCGGCTCATAGAGCCACCCCTTGCGCCCGGCCAGGACGAGATAGTGTTCGTAGGCCCGGCCCGCCGCCACCAGAGTGTAGTAGGCATCAATCAACCGCACCAGGTTCTTGCGCGGCTCCAGCGTGCCCACATGGAGGATATAGCGGGCGGGCAGCCCCATCCGCATCCGCAGGCCCGCCCCCTGGCGGGCGAGGATGTGCGCCTCCAGCGGCTGGAAGGCGTAATCAATGCCGTTGGGAACGGTGATCACCCGCTCGGGTTTCACCCCCATCAGCCGGATCAGGTCTTGCCGGGTCGTTTCGGAGACTGCCACCACCTGATCGGCCCGGCGCACCGCCCGGCGTACCGCTCCTTTCAGGTAGGCCGCCAGCTTCGGTTCGGCGTATTCGGGCACGATCAGGAAGCTCAGGTCGTGGATGGTGACAATGCTGCGGCCCTGGCGATGGGGCGGGCCGATAAAGTCAGGGGCGAAGATCACATCCTGCGGCCCGATCCGCCCATCGACCGGCCAGGGTAGGCGCAATCGCTGCCAGAGGATGGTCAACTGGCGCGGGGTCCAGCCCAGCTCGTGGGTGTGGATGTTGGGCCGGCCTTCCAGCAGCGCCTGAAGCTGAAGGTACGCCTCGGTGGTACGGTCCAGCCCGCGTGCCCCATAGAACAGGGTGTACTGGTTGCGCCGGTCCAGGCGGGTCAGCGCCTCGACCAGCGACCGGCTATAGCGCGCGACACCTGCCCCCGGATAAGCTCCGGTGGTATAGTCGATGGCGATGCGGAGAGGAGGCCGCGCCGCCGCCCGGCTATAGGGTTGGCTCATTTTCGATGGCTGATGATGTACACCACGATCCCACCGCCGACGATACTCCAGTAATTGATCAGCCGGTCCAGCAGGGCGATGCTCAGGGCCGTGGCATCGTCCACCCCGACGGTGCGTAGGACGACAAAGACCGCGCCTTCGACCAGGCCCACGCCGCCGGGGGTGAGGGGCAGCGTGGTCAGCAACGAGCTAGCCAGGGCGATAAAGATGACCACGGCCAGATCGATGTGTGTGTCCAACGAGCGCGTGACGAAGAAGAGCCGCCCGCCTTCCAGCAGCCAGATCATCGCCGTGTAGCCGATCAGGGTCGGCAGGCTGCGGCGGCGGAACGACTGGAGGGTGCCTTCCTGAAGCTTGACATATTTATCGCGGAAGCGCACCGGAATCAACCGCTCGACCACGCCTCCGAAGCGGCGCATGGCGACCAGCCCGACCAGCAGGATGATGACCAGCAGCCCACCAAAGGCGATGGTCAAGTTCAGTTCGGTCGGCACATGGCCCTGGAAGGTGAGCACCGCCGAGATCAGCAGCAGGCTGAAGAGGATGACGATATCGATCATTCGCTCGGCCAGGATGGTGCCAATAGTCCGGGCGAACGAGATCCCCGCCGCCTGCTTGAGCAGATAAGAGCGATAGGCGTCGCCCAGCTTGGCCGGGACGATACAGTTCACAAACCAGCTTAGATAAATGATCTCGATCAGCCCGCCGACCGATGGGATCTTGAAGCCCTGTTCGCGGGAGAAGCCGACATTCGCCAGCAATTGCTGCCAGCGCAGCCCGCGCAGGATAAACGCCGAGTAGTAGACGATAAAGGCCAGGGCAAAGAACGCCAGGTTGGCATGTTGGATCACGCCCCAGATCTGGCTGGGGTTCACATCAAAGCGGGTGAAGATGAACAGCAGCAGGGCGATCGCCAGCAGAAAGGAAAAAATCGTGCGCGGATCCCGCAGCTTCTGCATGAGCCAGGATTGGTCATCGGTAATCTCTTCTGCGGCGGTTTCTTGGGAAAGCTCGGCTGCCGCCGCCAGGGCGACGGCCTCCGTGCCGATCTCGCTGGGAGAGGGTGGGTGGGGGCCGGGTCGTGGCGGTGGGCTGATGAAGGGGTCGGGGGTGGGTGATGGGCGCATTGCGCTAAGAAATCCTCCTGCTTTCCAAGACCGAGTGTGGCCGGGTGCTCAAGTCCTGCTGATGGTGATCATTCCCGCTGGCCTCGTCTGCTCGCACAGAGCATAATCAAGGCCAGCGTTTCGGGTCCTTGTTGTGTCAGGGTTGGCCCCGTTGCCAAGCCACCTGGGCGGTCAGCCCGTCACGCAGGGGCATCTGCGGGGTGAAGCCGAGTTGCTGGCGGGCCAACGTGGTATCGGCCAGCGCGCGGACCTGCTCGCCAGGCCGGGCAGGCCCATGCTCGATAATGGCGCGCGTGCCGATAATCTCCTCCAGCAGGCCGATCACCTGGTTGGCGCTGATCTCCTCCGCGCCGCCCACGTTGTAGATCGCGCCGGGGATGAAGCGTTGCTGGGCCAGGATGGTGGCCCGCACAATATCCCCGACATAGGTGTTGCCGCGCAACTGGTTGCCATCGCCCCAGACGGTGATGGGCCGCCCGTGCAACAGGTGGTCAATGAAGATGTAGTAGCCCATGTCGGGGCGCTGGCGTGGGCCATAGACCGAAAAGTAGCGCAGGATGGTGGCCTCCAGGCCGAACTGCTCGTGATAGGTCCGCACCAGTTGTTCGCCTGCCACCTTGGTGATGCCGTAGGGCGACACCGGGTGTGGGGGGGTCGTTTCTGGCCCGGTGACGTTGCTGCCGTAGATGCTGGAGGTGCTGGCGTGGATGATCTGCTTGACCGTGCCCGCCTGGCGGGCGGCTTCCAGCAGCCGCTGGGTCGCCTGGATGTTGCAGGTCATGTACGAGTCGAAGTCGCGCCAACTGACCAGCAGCCCGCCCATCGCCGCCAGGTGAAAGATCGCCTCGACCCCGTCCAGCACGGCAGGCAAAGGGTCGGTGCGCAGGTCGCACTCGTAGAAGGTGAAGCGGGGGTGCCGCCGGGCCGTCTGGAGGTTCTGCTCCTTCACCGCGCGGGGATAGTAGGGGATGAAGGCATCCAGCCCCGCCACCTCGTGCCCTTCGGCCAGCAGCCCCTCGCATAAATGCGAGCCGATAAAGCCCGCCGCGCCTGTCACCAGTACCCGCATCAGAACGCCCTCCGTGCCGATTGCGGCGGGCGGAGTGCGGAGTGGGGTTGAGGTTTGGCTGCTTCCGCCATTGGCAACCGGCTCTCTGCAACCGCGAGGCGGGGGGCGATGACGAACAAGGCGAGGACGGCAGCCCAGTGGATGCCGAGGTTGAGAACATGCAGATTTTCAAAGAAGTTATGCATCATAAAAGTTGCCAGCACGCCCAGGCCGCCGATGACCAGGGTACGGTCGGCCCCGGTGACCCGGCGCACGGCCCAGAAGCCGCCGCCCAACGCGACCAGCAGCAGGATCAGGTAGGCGGCCAGCCCGATCCCGCCCGTTTCGGCCAGGGCGTGGAGGTAGTAGTTGTGCGCGTGGCCCTGCGAGTTGGGCCAGCCTTCAACCGAGAAATCGGAGAAGCGCACGTTGAAATTGCCGATGCCGATGCCCAACCAGGGGTTAGAGAGGGCCATGTTGCCCGCCGTTTGCCAGTGGGCCAGGCGCTCGATCTGGGCGTAGTCTTCGGGGGTGGGGGCCACGCCGCGCACATCAAACACCTGGAATTGGTCAACGATGCTGCCTAGCCGCCCGGTGAGGGCGCTCGGCAACGCGCCATAAGCCCCCAGCACGAGGGCGAGGACCGTCCCGATCAGGAGCACGATCAGCGCGGGCAAGCCCTGCCGCCCCAGCGCGATGATCATCACCACCAGCCCGAAGACCAGCCCCAGCCAGGCCCCCCGCGATAGGCTGGTCAGCACGCCCGCCCCGATCAGCCCCGTCGCCGCCAGCAGCCCCGCCGCCAGCAGCCCCGCCCGCCGGGCGGCTTTCTGCGTGCTGCGGGCTGTGGCCCAGGTCGCCGTGTCGGTGGCAACTTGGGCGGCGGCGCGGGCCACCCGCACGGCCTTCGCCGCTTCAACGATGGCCCACAGGGCCAGCGCCAGCGCCAGCGGCAGGGTCAGGTCCAGGTACCCGGCGAAGGAGTTGGGCATGCCGATGGTGCCGTAGCTGCGCGTGGCATCTCCCCCGATCTGAAAGCTGGCCGGTCCCAGGCCAAGGACCGATTGCACCAGCCCCAGCGCGGCCTCGCCCCCGGTGGCAAGGAGGAAACTGGCGATCAACCCGACCACTTCCCAGCGGGTTCGCACCAGATTCACCACCAGCAGGTAGGCGGCGACGACGACCACCCAGCGGAAGATCTCGCTGGCCGCCTCGCTCAGCGATTGGGCCACGGTCACACTCGCCAGCATCGCCGTCATATAGAGGCCGAGTGCCACCGCCACCGGGGGAATACTGATGCGCTGCCGCTCCACCAGCACCTGGGCGAGCCAGGCGGCCAGCAGCACGCCCATCAGCAACTGGGTGATCGTCAGGCCGCCCAGCGTCACCACCTTCTGCACGGGGATGCTCAGGACCAGGGCATAGACACCCAGGATCGGTCGCCGCAGTAATACGCCGAAGCCGATCAGCCCGACCAGGATGGCCGGGACCACATAGGACGGGGTGAACACCATCCCCAGCCCCACGATCAGGGTCAGGCCGAGCGCCCAGGGTGGGGTGGCGCGCCGCCCGGCCCGCATGGGGGCCAGCAGGGAGGGGGGGGGATCGGTTCGAGCACCGCGATTAACGTACCTCGGCGGGGGCAGGGGTGGGGGTATCCTGGCTGTCGGGGGCGGGCCGGGCACCGGGGACGACGGTGCGGAACCAGGCGACGGTGCGGCGCAGCCCTTCTTCCAGCCCGACTTTCGGCTCCCAGCCGATCTCCGTCCGAATCCGCGTCGTGTCGGGGCAGCGGCGGGCCGGGTCTTCCACCAGCGCCGGACGATGCTCCACCGGGACGGGGCTGCCCGTCACCGTCCGCACCACTTCGGCAAAGGCCAGGATGGTCCGTTCGTCGGGGTTGCCGACGTTGTAAACCCGCCCGCTTGCCACCTCGCGGGGCGCGTCCATCACCGCCCGCAGCCCGGCGACCATATCATCCACGTAGCAGAAGGATCGCGTCTGCGTCCCGTCGCCGTAGATGGTGATCGGGCGTCCGGTCAATGCCTGGCTGATGAAGTTCGGCGGTACCCGGCCATCGGCGGGGTTCATGTGTGGGCCGTAGGTATTAAAGATGCGGACCAACCGCCCGTCCACGCCGTATTCGCGGACGTAGGTCATGATCAGCGCCTCACCGAAGCGCTTGCCCTCGTCGTAGCAGGCGCGGGGGCCGACCGAGTTGACGTTGCCGAAATACGTTTCCACCTGGGGATGCACATCCGGGTCGCCATACGCCTCCGAGGTGGAGGTGAACAGCAGCCGTGCCCCACACTGCTTGGCGTACTCCAGCAGGTGGTAGGTGCCGACGCTGTTGGTCAGTTGGATGGCAAGGGGGATGCGGGCGAAGTCGGCGGGGCTGGCCGGGCTGGCGAGATGGAAGATCGCCTCGGCGGCGGGCAGGTCGGCGGGCAGCGGCTGGATGATGTCGTGCTCGATCAGGCGGAAGCGCGGGTGATCCTTGAGATGCGCGATGTTGCGCGCGTTCCCGGTGACGAAGTTGTCGAGGACCAGGACAGTGTGGCCGTCGTTCAGGAGCGCCGTGCAAAGATGAGAGCCGATAAAGCCTGCGCCGCCTGCGACAATGATGTTCATGAAAGTCTCCTTCAGATTGGGTAGCTAATCAGGTGGGTACTCCGCGGCCCCTACGGCTGGGCGAGGATGGTCGCACTCTTGCCGGCGGATGGATCGATGCTGTAGACCTCGGTATCCACCGTGCTTTTGTCGCCAAGCAGGTCGGTATGGAGGAACGTCCGCTGATACCCGGCAGCCTGGGCCACTTGCTTTAGCTCGTTGCTCAGGTCGGGGGTATAATATCCGTCCACAATCAAATACTTGAAATAATGATCGGTCAGCCCGGCCTTCATCGCCGCCGCACCGACCTGGCCGCCATGCTGATAGTCGGTGGCCCATGTGCCGACCAGGTTAGCGGTGTCCCAATCGAAGTAAAAGGCATAACTATCGCGGCCCTCGGCCAGCACCGGGGTGTTCGTGGTGATCGGCTGGGTCGCCAGGTAGGCGAACGTCGCCTCCTTGTTCGGCCAGCTATGATTCAGTTCCCACCCCCGGTTGAGTTCCAGCGACACTCCCAGCAGCAGGAGGGCAATCCAGCCCCCGGCGGCGAGCAGCCGCCCGGCTGGGTGCTGGATGCGTTGTTGCAGAACGTCCGACACGGCAGCGATGCCCCACCCGGCCAGCGGGGCCAGGAAGACCAGCGCATAGGCGGCGTGCTTGTCCAGCGAACGGATGTTGCCGGAGAGGAGATGGTAGACCGGGAAGGCCAGCGCGGCGGTCCACAGCAAGGCCACCAGGCCGCGCCGGTTGCGCAGGCGCACCGGGATCAGATCGGTGTGGGCGATGGGCCGCACCAGGGCGATGCTACCCAGCAGGGCCAGCAGCGCCGGTAGGCCCAGATCGCGCAGGATCGTCCCCACAATTTCTAGCCGGGGCGCGGG
This sequence comes from Chloroflexia bacterium, assembly GCA_038239755.1. Classification (GTDB taxonomy): domain Bacteria; phylum Chloroflexota; class Chloroflexia; order QHBQ01; family JAICKM01; genus JBBSAN01. The sequence continues at coordinate 6,865 of JBBSEL010000042.1, forward strand.
TTGCGCGGTGATTTGCGGCGCAGTCGTCAGCAGCGCCGACAAGTCTTCGCGGAAGACCAGGATATAGCCCACGCTGATGATCACAAACGGCAGCACGAAGGTGCGGATCACCTGATCGGCGCGTATCCGCTGGTGGTTGAGGACCAGCAAGACCACCAGCAACGCTACCACCGGCACGAAAACCAGCGCCACATACTTGCTCAGGAACGACAAGGCGAAGGCGACCCCCGCCGGGATGAGAAAATCGGAAGCCTGGGTGGGGCGGTCTGCCGTCAACCCGTAGGCCAGCAGGGCCAGGGCGGCAGCCAGGAAGCCGATGCCCATGCTATCATAGGTGGCGAGGGAGGCGACCAGCACGCTGACCCCGGTGAAGCCAAAGACGATCAGCGCCAGCACCCCGGCGGTGCGGTTGAGCAGGCGGGCGGTGAACAGGTAGACGCCCAGCCCGGCGGCCAGGTTCGAGAGCACGCTGACCAGGCGGATGCCGTAGAGCGGCGAGCGCGAAACCAGGCTCGCTTCCCCGGCGATCAGCGGATACAGGTACGATCCGGTGATCCAGCGTGTCGAATAGTCGGGAACGTGATGCAACAGGTGTTGCCCGACCAGCGCATAGAGCGCTTCATCGACAAACACCGTGTTATCGGTGAGGCCGGTCAAGCGCAAGAGGAGCAGCACCCCTGTGACCAGCCCGGCCAGCGCCAGGGGCAGTTCAATCCGCAGCGCGCCCGCCCGTGCTGCCTGACCTTCCATTAATTGTGCCATGATCCTATCTCCTTATAACCGGGGTGCGCCCGGTGGCCCGCCGCGCCGCCAGAGGGGATGGTCCGCCCTGGCAGCACATAGACCGCTTAATCGGGAACCGACGAACGCATCGCCAGGCGACGGCGCAAGAGCGATCCCAGCAGGGGCAGGTCCTGCGGGGCCACCCCGTAGAAGGCGGCTTTGCAGATGCCGCCGAGCATCAGCATGTAGTAGACGACAATAGCCGCATTGGTCAGCACTGCTTCGGGGTAGAGCGCCCCAAAGCGTACGAAGCCGATGACACAGGCGATCAGGCCGATTGCTAGCCCGGCGAACTGCGGCCAGAGCATCGCCCCGTGGAAGCCGGTCAGCCGGGTCTTGCGTGTGACCTTGTAGCCCGGCTTGTGCGACCGCGAGCGCAGGGCGATCCAGAAGGCCCGGTTGTAGATCGGGGCGTGCCCGATCCAGTACTGCCAGTGCCGCCAGGTGTACTCCACGCTGCCATCGGCCAGGACCAGATAATAGAGCGCGAGGGCGATGACCCAGGGAAAGAGCACCGAGCCTTCGACCGGCAGGAAGTCGCCGGAGATCAGCGACAAGACCGGCACCATGAACGTCAGCGGGAAGATGAAGGCCGAGGTCATATAGAACAGGCCCAATTCCAGGTATTGGAGCCGCTGGCGGAAGGACAGTTCCCCTTTCTTGAACAGGGGATTGTTGAACAGGAACATCCGCCAGGTATCCACCGCCCAGGTGCCGCGCTGCTTGATCAGGCCGGGGATGTCGTCGGGGGCTAGGCCCACGCTCAAAATCTCGTTGTGATAGTCCGAGCGATAACCCCGGCTGTGCAGCTCGTAGGAGGTGGTCATGTCTTCAACCACGTTCCAGGTGTTGAAGCCGCCGACCTCTTCCACCGCGCTGATCCGCCAGATGACCCCGCTGCCGCAGGCAAAGGCCGCGCTGATCCCGTTGCGCCCTGCCTGGATCGTATCATAGAAGATGCGGTCGCGGTTGCCGAAGGGGTCACCCTTGGGCACCACGCAGTCCTTGGGGGTCTGCACAAAGGCGATACGCGGGTCGTCAAAGTAGCCGACCAGCTTCTTGGCGAAGGCCGGGTCGACCACTTCGTCCGCGTCCTGGGTGAGGATCAGGTCGCAGGCGGGCTGCAGCTCATGGATCAGCGGCAGGCAGCTATTGAGGTTGCCCGCCTTGGCATCCCGGCGCGCCCCAGGGTGATAATGGACCCCATAGCTGGCCGCCAGTTGTTCCACTTCGGGCCGGTGCCCGTCGTCGGAGATGTAGATCTGGAGCTTGCTGGACGGGTAATCGAGCGCGGTGAGCGACCGCACAACCGGCTCCAGCACCGCGACGGGTTCCCCGTAGGTGGGGATCACTGCCGCGATCTCCGGCCATTTGCTGGCCTTCGGCGGGGTCTGGTTGCTGCGCGGCCAGAACTGGTTGACCACGCCGAGGGTGATGACCCCCCCAATCCAGACCACCACCACCGCATGGAGCACGGCCACGGCGGTGAAATGCGTCCCGGCAATGGTCAGGCTGTGCCAGGCGTAGGCCTGACTCAAGAAGAGGAGAAATCCCCCGGCACAGCGAATAGAGAATGCCTTATTCCAGTAGCCTTCTTTGCGCAGGCCGAGCAGCACCAGGACCGCGCCCAGAATGATGAAGATAGCGGGCTGGGGCCACAGATAGGGCCAGGTGCCCGGCCAGAAAAAGGTGAGCAGAAAGATATCCAGCGCGACGAGCAGGATAGCCAGGATGCTCTTACGGGCGCGCAACGAAATGCGCTTACTCCACTCCATAACAGACCTCCGTCATCAGAATCATGCCACGGTCAATAATTCTGATGGGTCAAGTGATGCGGGCTAGGTGACGAATGGTCACGGGCTGGTGAACTGCTGGCCCTTAGTGACCCTGTAGACTCTGCTGGACATGCGCCGTCCGATAGACTCCGAACCACCCGGCGTTGCTAGTTGCTGCCGCACAACACCAGGCGGTCGAAAAGGGAGGGTCAGGGGCATATGCGCTGCCCCACTGCCCATCCCTGCGCGCTCTACGGCGAACCAGCACCCGGCGGGCGCGCCATACAGGCATATTTTAGACAATATTTTAGGGAATATGGCCGCGCAGAAGGCCGCCAGGGGCTGGGTCCGCCCAGCGCAGGCGACCGCAGGCATCTAACAGCGACGCCGCTGCCGCAAGACTGGGGGACAAACTATACAACTACGCCGTAAAATAGAGTCCCAGGTTATGCCGTCCCGTCAACGGCGAGGGTCCTGCTAACCCCCTGGGGGAAGTTGGACGGGCTATACCAGGATCAGTGTGCTCCTGTGCACCGCTAGTATAGACAACTTCCGTGTGCGGTAAGGACGGTCGATTTAACTGATCATCGACCCGGCACTAGAGATAGTACGCTGTCCCTTGCCGCACAGTTTTGTAACGTCGTATAGTATTCGACTGCCGCGCGATACTTACAATATTGTAAGAGTCTGCCGGACCGGGGATTTTACCCCCCTAGATCGAGGGGACGCTGCTGTAAGTCGAGGGCGCATATTCCAGTGCCGACCACGGTTCCGGCAGCGCCGGGGCGGGGCGACCCACGCCTGCATAGGCGAACCCGGCGGCGCGGATGTCGGCAGGCTCGTAGAGGTTGCGGCCATCAACCAGCACCGGAGACTGCATACTGGCCCGCACCCGCTCCATGTCGAGCTGCTTGAACTCGTTCCACTCGGTCAGCAGCAGCACCGCGTCGGTGCCCTCGGCGGCTTCGTAGGCATCTGTGCAGAAGACCACGCCCTCGAACAAGCGGCGGGCCACGTCCATCGCCACCGGGTCATACACCTGAACGGTGGCCCCGGCGGCTTGCAGCCCGGCAACGATGTCCAGGGCGGGAGCTTCGCGCATATCGTCGGTGTCGGGCTTGAAGGCCAGCCCCCATACGCCGATCCGCTTGCCCGCGACCGATCCGCCGAGCAGCCCGGTGATCTTCTCGATAAAGAGCTGTCGGGCATCACGATTGATATCCATCACCGCATGGAGCAATTGCGGGTGCCGCTGGGTGCTTTCGGCCATGTGCGCCAGCGCCTTCACGTCCTTCGGGAAGCAGGAGCCGCCGTAGCCGATCCCCGCGCTGAGGAACAGCGGCCCGATGCGCTTGTCCAGCCCCATGCCCCGCGCCACTTCCTTCACGTCGGCCCCCAGCGCTTCGCAAATCTGGGCGACTTCGTTCATGAAGCTGATCCGGGTGGCGAGGATGGCGTTGGAGGCATACTTGATCATCTCGGCGGTGCGCAGGTCGGTGAGGATCGTCGGGGCGTGCAGCGGCTCGTAGAGCGTGGCGACGCGCTCGGCAGCATTGCGCTCGGTCGCGCCCAGGACCACCCGGTCGGGGTGCATGAAGTCGGCCAGCGCCGCGCCTTCACGCAAGAATTCGGGGTTGGACACCACATGGAAGCGGATGCCGGAGGCGATGCGCTCGCCGATGAGGCGGCTGACGAGGTCGCCGGTGCCGATCGGCACGGTGCTCTTGTTGATGATGATAATATCGGCGGTGGCGTGGGTGCCGATGGAGCGGGCGGCAGACTC
>JBBSEL010000043.1:0-11171 GCA_038239755.1 Chloroflexia bacterium
AGTGGAGGCTGTTATAGCTTATATCTAAGTTGCTTTCTAATATATGGGTAAGGAACACAAAACAACCCAGCCTGTTGAAAAACCATCGGGTCACGGGGTGGGTTGGGTGGGGTAATCACTTGCTGGCGCAGTCCCGCAGGTTCTATATCGTTGATCCACCAAAAGATCGGGCTACGGCGGTGCTTGTCCTGACGATCCAGGGGGCGCCCGTGGGGCCGGGCCGCCGTCCCCAGCCCCGTTTCTGCACCAGCCGTTTGAGATTTTGTCCGGCCGCCAGCAGCACGCCTTCGCTATTGACCTTGGGCAACGTGCGTAAGCGGAAGCGACTGCCCCGGTGCCAGGCTTTGGCCTCCCCAAATAATGGTTCCACCCAGACCTGCCGTTTGCGCATTGCTCTCGCATAGGCGGCGGTTTGATGGTAGCCGCGGACCCGGTCCAGATACGCTTCGTCAAAGTGACGGCGCAGCGTGCGCCCGTTCTCGCTGTCGGTACACTGCGCTTTCAGCGGACAGGCGTTGCAGGTCGCCGCATCCGCTTGATCGAGACTGACCCGGTCGGTATACAGATGCGTTCGCCAGCGCACCACGGCGCCCCCGGGACAGCGGTACTGATCCGCGTCGGCTTCATCGATAAAACGGTGCTTGCCAAAGAACGGCGCCCGCGTCTCGAAGTTGGGCAGCGGCATATAGGCGCGGATGCCTGCGTCCTCCAGCGCCACAATATTCTCCAGCGTCCCATACGTGGTATCCCCCGTCACCTGGCGCGGGTGCAGTTGCCAGCGAAAACAGACCCGCCGTCGCTGGGTCCAACATCGGTTGGTTCTCGGTGACTTCGGAGGGGGTAACCAACGCCGCCAGAATAATGCGGGCTTTACCACCATCGACCACATAGTGGGTATGGTCGCCTAAATGCACCCCGCCGCCCTTCTTGCGCATGAGGCTGGCAGCGGGGTCCGTCGTACTGACCCAGAGATCCGCCATCCGTTGATACCCCCCGCGCTTCTGGCGGCGATCGGGGCGGCCCATCTCGGTGATCCAGTCTTGGCGCTGGGGCGGCGGGGGCGGGGAAGGTGGCGCATCCTCCGCGGGGGGCCGTAGGGGGATCGGCGCGGGGGCGAACGCGAGGTCGTCCGGCGGAGCGAGTCCGGCGGCGGCAGGGGCGGGTTCCGGAAAGAGGGCGGTCAGATGGGCCGTAATCGCGTCGGCGTAGAAGCGCGGGACCATGGTGTCGCGATCGGCGTTGGCCTCCACCTGGGTGGCATCGAAATAGAGTTCCTGGCCCCAGACCAGCCCGGCTTGGCGACATTGCTCCACGATTTGGTCAAAGAAACGGCGGAAGGTGGCGAGACCATAGCGGGTGCGGATCTTGGTCAGGCTGGAGTGGTCGGGCAAGGCCTCGGCGAAGTCATAGCCCAGGTACCAGCGAACGCTGAGCCGGTCAGCAGCTACGCGCAGCAACTGGCGCTCCGACCGCAGATCCTCAAAGAACATGACTAACTGAAGCTTGAAAAAGACCACAGGATCAATCGAGGGGCGGCCCCCGGCGGCATAGAAGGGGCGCACGACCTCGCGGACAAAGGCGAGATCCACCGTCCGTTCGAGTTGGCGGTAGAAATGGTCGGGAGGGACCAACTCCTCCAGCGACACCTGAACCAGCGGAGCGAAGGCCCGCGCTTTAAGGCCCATCATCAGCAAGTCATCTCCTTAGACAGCATGATCAGGAGCTAGCTTACCGCTTAACAGCCTATTTGGCAAGGCGGGGGTTTTTCAACAAGCTGAACCGTTATGTTACCCATAAATAGGCTAATATTAGGTCATTCTGTATTAGTGCAAGAGATGATTGGCTAAATAAGGCGGGCCGCGGACCTGATCGTGTCGCGGCCTGGCTGCGGTATCGCGATCGCCTGCTGTTTCGGGCGACTGACGAGCCGCGCGGATCTGCCGCCCGGCCTCCGACGGGTCGCCTACCTCGTCCTCAACTCGGCTGCGTTGGGCCTGCCTCATTACCCACTCGCGGGGGCTGTCTCCGGATCCGCGGCTCACGCTGCGGCCCACTACGCTGCGGACCCCTTCGGGCCGGGCGGCGTGTTCCGGCGGCCCGCTCACCGGCGAGCGGGCCGCGTTGTGTGCTGGGCGCTAGCGCCGCGCCGGGGTCTGGCAATTGGGATAGAAGGCGTCGGCCCCGATTTTGGCGGTTTGCCCCCGGGTGGCCGTACTGCCGGGGCGGAAGTAGGGGCGGTTGCTGGGCGCCACGCACGGCTCCCCGGCGCCGCCACAGGGATAGCCGCTGATGATGCCCCGGCCGGCGATCCGCTGGACGAAGAGGTAGAAGGGGCTGCCCGGCGGGAGATCCGCGAAGGTCTGGCCGGTCGGCGTCTCGGTCCAGCCCGCCGCGCCGCTCACGATCTTGGACAACTGCCCCCGCGTCACCGGGGTGTTCGGGCGGAAGTAGGGGCGGTTGGTCGGACCCCCGCACGGTTCACCGGGGCCGCCACAGGGATAGCCGCTGATGATCCCCCGGCTCGCCAGCCGTTCGACCCACAGCGCGAAAGTACTGCCCGGCGCGACATCCGCAAACGTCTGTTGCGTGCTCGGCACCGGGTCCGCGAAGCCTGCTGACTCGGCGACGATCTTACTCACCTGGCCGCGCGTCACATTATTGTTGGGCCGATAGTAGGGGCCGGGGCAGGGTTCGCCGGGGCCGCCGCAGGGATAGCCGCCAACAATGCCCCGGCAAGCCAGGCAGCGAATGGTGTCATAGAAGGTGCTCCCCACCGGCACGTCCTGGAACTGCACCGGGCAAGGGGTGGGGGCGATGGGCGTGGGGGTGGCGGTGGGCAGCCCCGGTGTGCCGGTCGGGGGGACAGCGGTGCTGGTGGCGGTGGCCGGCCCGGGGGTCGCGGTCGGCCCGGCGCAACTCGACACACTCACGGTAACGGAGGTGGTCGGCGTCTCGTAGTTTCCCGCCGCGTCACGCGCCCGCGACTGCAGCATATACGCGCCGTCGCCCGGGATCGTCCACGGGTAGCTCCAGGTGGTCGTGCCCGGCACCGGCAGCCAATTGACCCCGTTGTCGGTGCTCACCTCGACCTGGGCCACGCCGCTGTAGTAATCGTGCGCGACGCCCTGGATGAGGTACGTACAGCCCGCGATCGCCTGCCCCTGGACCGGGTCGGTGATCTGCGACTCGGGCGGATAGGGGTCCACCAGCTGATCATAGCCCAGCGCGTCCACGACCAGGCCATAGGTCATATCGCCGCTGTAGATGCAGGTGGTCGGGTGGGTGGGGTTGCGCGCATCGGGCACACAGGGCAGATAGTCTACTCCCCAGACATTGCCGAACTGCCCGTTGGTGGTCTGCTTGAGTTGGTGCTGGATCGTTTCGGTGATGATCGGTGAGGGGCCGGCGGTATTCACTTCAAAGCCCCGGGTGCCCGCCTGATACCAGGCCGCATAGAGCCGATCGAGGCCGGGCGCGATATTCTGAATCCGCATGTTATGAGCGCGATTGGTCGCCGCCGTCCCACTGCCGATAATGCCCGTCTCGTAGAACGGGGCGCTCAGGTTGGCAATGTTGTACAGCCGGATTTTCTCCGTGCTAGCGTTGTTGATGAACTCGTCTTGGATGAAAAGGTGGTTGCCATCGCTGGTCGGCCAGGCTTGATGCACATTGAAGCCAGCGGGGCGAATGCTGTCGATCGGATTTAAGGGCGTGGGGTTGACATTGTTCGCCAGGGTCTGTTTGTCGTGGATAAGGACCCCGCCGCCCCAGTGGGCGAGAAACACCCGCTCTCCGATGACGGTCACATCATGCACGAAAATCGTGCCGCTGGCATCCGGGCGTTGATAGCGTCCGGTCTCGACCATGTTTGTCAGATTCTGGATGTTCACCACCACCACTTTATAGCCGGACCCGGTCTCCCCGGACATCGCCAGCCAGGCGTAATCCGCATTGCCGTTGGCATCGGTTGAAACGAAGTGTTCGTGGACCGTGCACCAGTCGGTTCCGACCTTGCGGCCCACGAACACCGGGTTCGCCGGGTCGTTTACGTTGTAGACGAAGAAGCCGCAGCCGGTGCCCGCGCCGCGCATCGTGACCGAGAGATAGTGGTTGCCGTTCTGCGGGAAGGGAAAGACGGAGGTGCTGGCCGTGCCGCCCGCAGGAAAGGGCTGGGTGCGCAGCGTGACGGGATTATAGGGGTCATCCACCTGGAAGATATGGAACATGCGCAGCGCGAAGCCGGACAGCACGACGTAATCATGCCCCCCGGCCTGCCAGACGCCGATATCGCCATAGCCGCTCGCACACATGCCGGGAACCGCGGCGATGGCGAGCGGCGAGACGCCTATAAAAGGTGGTTCGGGGAACATGCCGCCGCAGGGGTGGGTCAGGTGCTGGGGATCGGTGCGCCGGGGAGGTCCCACTGCTGGAGTAGCGGGCCGGGTGCTCGCCGGCCCGGATGGGACAGCCGGTCCCACGTCCGGCGGAGATTGGGCCGCCGCCGGGCGGAGCGTCAACCCACTGGGCAGTAGCAGGCTCAAGACGCAGACGAGTAGGCCGGATCGCAAGCGGTCAGACACGGAGGACTCCTTTGACTCGGAAGCTACAGGGCGACGCGCACCGGGTGCGCGAGGATGCCAGGGGTGCCGCGCCCTTCCGGCAGGCCGTGCGCCTATGATACCACAGGTGCTTCTCTCGACTCAATATCCGTCGGCGTGGAACACGCGGTTGGGCGATATCCTCCTAAAAATGATGCAGCGATCCGATCTATAGCACACCCCTAATACCTGGGACGCAGCCGTCCTTAGACGTTTATGGCCGGTAACCTCCGATGTATCCCCCATTGGTCGGTCACTCAATCGTCGGTCATTATAACGGCGGATGGCGGTGCGCTGCGCCGCAGATTCCCCAGGTGCCCGAGCCAGGCGCGCCTGGCCTGGCTTGACGGGGAGCAGCGGACACATGTTGGGCAACCCGACAGGACGCCCCGTCAGCGCTGGTGCGCCGAGGAGCGGGTCCAGGGATGCCCGCAGTGACCGCTTGAACCACTGGATCGATCACGGCCAGCGCGATCGGCAGCCGACCCGCGGCAGGTGCTCAGTGCGGCTGGGGGCCGCCGTGTGAGCGGCGCGGGTCAGGGAACAAGCTGGTTCTCTTTAGGGCTTGGTACTTGGCTTAGGCGTTTCACCGGCTGCTGGCTTCTCCACCCGATAGAGCGCCAACGCTAGTGCCCACACGCCCGCCACGAGGAATAATACCCACTTGAAATCGGAGTCAATGATGAAGTTGATGGCAGACATGAGCCCGATAGAGGTCAGCCCGGCGAGCGCGGCCAGGCCCCAGGCGCGCGGTGCCCGCTGCCGGAACGCGGTGACCGCCACGTAGAACGACAACAGTCCGGCGGTGACCAGGGTACCACCCAGCACCCAGAACACCTTGTCCAGCCAACTCGCCAGACCGGGTAGGGTGCGCTCTATCTCGGGGACCGACGCGTGGATATAGCGCGCATCTTCCGGCAGCAGATCGGGGCGCCAGAGGGCAAAGTACAAGCCGATGCCGACCAGCACCAGGCTACAGAACGCCAGCAGCCAGGATGAAAGATGACGTTTCATTCCGCGTTCCAGCGCCAGTTTACGATCTCGGGCATATCCTCGCCGTATTCCTGGATGTAGGTGGGGGAGGCGGTCAGGCGCTGCTTGAACAGGTCACTGCGGCTGCCCGCCTGCGAACGCCGCCCCGCTCCCCGCGGCATGGCGTCGATCGCTGGGTGATAGCGCCTCGTCCGGTTGACGACCGCCCTGTTGAAGGGTGTAGCGGTCGGGCCTTCCGCGATGTAGCTGGGCATATGGAACTGTTTGGGGGATGTTAAATTAACGCTCCGATCGAAAAACCCTCCCCACTGGCGCCGCTATTTGGCCGGTTAGGGTCGCTGTTCACCAATTTTGGCGCGGCCCATAGGGGTCGTCCCCCCCTTTTGCCGCTACGGCTTGCCCGGTTTTTGGTTAACTTGACCGCACCGCCATACCACTGGTGTGGCGCGCGCCAGCCCCTCATGGATGCGTTGACGGGCCCGCTATACGCGTGTAGAAACGGCCGGACCCTACGCTTCGGTTCGGCCGTGGGCGTCCTGACTGCTGTGCAATTACGCCGTGTGGCGCCCCTGACGGTGGAGTAATCCGCCGGCGAGCAGCGCGAGTCCGGCCAGTGCGGCCCACGGTAGCCAGGGAGGCCCGCCCGGCCCTTGTCCAGTGGGCGGCATACGGCTACTGCTCCCGCCCATGGTACCCCCGGCACCCGCCGCAGTCCCGACGTTCATCATGGTGATGTCCCCGCAGGCGGTGTAGGTCGTGATCGCGGCTGGCGACTCGTGCAGGTTGATCGCGTAGCTACTCGCCATCAGCGCCGTCAATGCGACCGGAACCGTCGTGTCGGACTGACCGTTCGTCACCGCGTTCAGGGGGTAGGCTGGCGTAGGGTCGAGGGCGGTGCAGGTGCCCTTATGAATGTGCGCCGGGTGGTTGTGCTCCATTGGCATGGCTCCGCCCATCTGGATCACCACCCGTACCTGGTTTGGACCCCCCGTGGTCAGCGTGGCCGTACCGAAGTCGCCGGAGCCGTTCAACTCGTTCAACTTGATGGTCATGGATTCGCTCGCGCTGGGCAACAGCTCAGCCGAGCTGCTGCTGCTCCGCTGGCTACTCGGCCTGTCCTGGGGGTACCCAATCTTCAGCCACCCACTGAACGGCTGAATACCCTGGCTTGGACGGCTGCTCCGGTCGGCGAGTTCGGAGCGGGTGCCGGACACGGCCACCTGGGCCCGGCCACTCTCGCTTGGCGGGGCAAGCGCTGCGGCCGCGCCCGTAATTCCTACTAGGGTCAGCACCCCAAGCATACTCAACCCAACGATCCAACGATGTATACGCACGAACATATCCTCCTCCGCGAAACCTGCGGGCCTTGACCACACGATGAACGGGGACCGCACGGCCCTGTAGGGCTGGCGACAGCATAACCTTGACACCCTATTGGTTATTCTAGCACGTGGGGTGGCGGCGCGCATCGGTGGTACCCGCCAAGAACTGGCGGGTTGACGCGGGGCCCCTTCCGCAACGCCTCCACCCTCGTCCAGCTTCGGGCCTGCGGCTGCGCCGATGCCGCAGGGGGCCGGATGGGCGCTATTCCAGCGCTTGGTGGGCCTGCGCAAACGCGGCGGAATGGTGACTCTCGTCGGCTGCCAATCGGTCACAACCTGGTCCCGCCAAGCGCCGCTTGGCGGGACCAGGCCGCTCCCCCGGCGGGCGGGCAGCCGGGCGAATATCCGAGGCCGAGCTAGGGCGCCTGGGTGCCATACCACTGCTGGTACCAGGCGCGCATCTGCGCGATCTCTGCGGTCTGACTGGTGATGATCGACTGCGCCAGGGTGCGGAGTTCCGCCTTGTTCCCATGGGTAAGGACCATGTTAGACATCATCAGCGCCATCTGGTGGTGTGGGATCATGGCCTCGATAAAGGCTCGGTCAAAGTCGGTGGCGTTTTGCAGGGTGCTCAGGTCGCCGCCCATGCCTGGGCCCGGGCCCATCATGCCCATGCCCATGCCCATCGTGCCGCCCGCCGCGCTACCGGGTGTCGAGGGAACGGCGCTACCGTACCACTGCTGGTACCAGGCGCGCATCTGGGCGATTTCGGCGGTCTGCACGCGCTGGATGGTGGCGGCGAGGGTCTTCAGTTCCGGGTGCTGCGCCTGCTGCCCGGCCAGGGCCGCCATGTCGATCGCGGCCTGGTGGTGGGGGATCATCTGCTCGATGAAGTGGCGGTCGACCTCCCCCATCATGCCGCCTGGGTTCCCTACCGTGCTCCCACCCATACAGCCCTGGCCCATCATCCCGCCGGTGCTGCTCATCATGCCTCCGGTGCCCCCGGTACCACCGGGGCCATTCATCATCCCGTTCCTCCCCGGCACCGGCGACACGCTGCCCGCCGGCTCGCTGGGATTAGCGGAGCGGACCTGGGCGACCACCGGATAGGCGGCTGTGCCGGCCAGCAGCACGAGGGCTATTCCTACGGCCCGTGCGCGCGAGCGGTACTGCGTGATCTTGCGGATGGTATTCATCATCGTCCTTACCCTTACCCTTTCGCTATGGTCAGGGGGTATTGTTGCGGCCACCGTTCCGTACGGTGGCTCCCCTGGCTCTCTGACTCTATTGTACCGCCGGGCGATCACGCCTTGATGCCCCGGCCGATCATGGTTTGATCACGATTGGGGGGGTACCGCGCCGGGCGGGGCGCACGCTTAAGATGCAGGGCACTACGCTTGAGGTTGTACACTTCCCGGCCAGCTTGGGCCAACACAGCTACTGGCGGGGCAGGGGCGCGGCGACCAGGACAATGGAGGAAAACTGATAGTGGTGGGTTCTGGCCCCATTGGCCCGCTAGCACCGAGCGGGCCCGGCTGGCGGCCCGGCGGAACGCCGTGGGAGCGCCTGGATCAGGGGTGCTTTCCCGCTGGCGGTCTGGGGAATGGCCGGGACGCGCTGCACGGTAATAGCGGGTGCCTGGGCACCCTGCGCGGCCAGCGCCTGGCGTAGCGCGCCGATGAGTAGGTCGTCCGACCAATCGCTAGCGACGCCACTCAGCAGCACCCCCAGGCCGTCGGCTTCCTGCACGATTTGCCAGCCGCGCGCCGGCACGGCGTCCAGCAGTTGATGGAACACCAGCGGCTGCACCGCGACCTCTCCACCCGTCAGCGCCGGGAAGCGCAGCACATCCTCCGTGCGCCCTTGCACGCCATCCACCAGGGTAAAAATCCGCCCGCAGGAACAGGGGGTCGCCGCCAGCCGCAGGCTATCCGTCAATTCATAGCGGATCAGCGGCTGGGTGCGATTGAACAGCCCCGTGAGCAAGATTTTGGTGCCGTAGACGCCCGGCGGTACCGGCTGGTTGTCTTGATCCACCACCTCGACGATCGCCAGGTCTTCCAACAGGTGCAGACCCTGATGGTGCGTACACTCGGCCGCCAGCCCGCCGGTCTCGGTCGCGGCGTACTCGTTGAAGACCCGCTGACCCCAGACGGCCTCGATGCGCCGCCGGCTTTCGTCGGTCAACACCTCGGAGCTGGTGAAGATGAGCTGTGGGTGGATGGCAAGCCGCCCTTGGCGTTGCTCGTCGGCCAGGAGCCGGGCCATGGAGGCATAGGCGATCAGCATCTCCGGCTGCCAGTCATTGAGTTGCCGCACGAGCGCGTCGACCGGCGTGCTGGCCGCCAGCCGCAGGGCCGGGAGCCACCAGCTATCCAGCGTGGCGGCCACCAGCGCCGACATATGCCAGGGCGTGGTCGAGGCGACCGAGGCCATTTTCGTGCGGTGGCGCAGATCGGTGCGGACCCCGGCCCATTCCCGGGCCCGGGCGAAGGAGGCCAGGACCATCACCCATTCGGCGCGATTGAAGAGGAACAGCCCCGGCTGCCCGGTGCTGCCCGAGGTGGCGTTGACCCAATAGCGGCCCAGGAAGCGCCCGGCCCCGGGCGGGTGCGCCCGATACGCTTCCACCGCTGTCCGCTGAATGGCCCGATCAGTGACTAGGTCATCGAAATGTTCCATTAGCAGCGCCTTCGTGAGGACCGGCAGCTCGGGGAGGGGACGATCCGTCAGCCCCTGGTGAAAGTGCTGATAGAACGGCGAGTGGGCATAGGCGTCGGCGCGCACCTGGCGGAGAGCTTCCGCCTGGTAGGTCGCCAACTGCGGACGATCCCAGCGTTCGTGGGCGCGTAATTGTTCCACCTGGTGGAGCACCTGCAAGATAATGAGTAGGTTCATTGCGCTATCTCCCCCTCTAATCAGGGTGCTGGCCGGGTCGCAGGGCCCGGCAGCCCCTCCATTTACCGTATCGCCCTTCTTGCTGAGGCCGCGCTGAAGGGGAACGGAGGCGATCCTGAAGAGGACTCTCCTCAGCTAACGCTCAGAATCGCTGCAGTCCCCCTTCAGGCGGCGGTGATCCGGTACAGCCAGCCGCACCGCGCATGCGCTTTTCACCTGGTGGATACGGAGAGTGCGTCTAAAAAGCGCATAGGCAGCGCGCGTGGTTAGGCTGCCTTTAGACGCACTCTGATCTCGGCCTTGCCCATGCTTACGGAATTGGCCGGGCCTGCAGCTAGACCGGACAGGCAGGAGCCATCGGATTTATCTATGGGTCGCCCATGCAAGGTGATAGGCCAAAAGTCTCAGGCGTAGGCACACGCTCCCAGCTTTATGCGTGGCCCCGATTGTGAAATTGTACAGAGTCCCGCTAAGGAGGGGTGGGCAACGTGAAGGAGACGGCGCTCCCCTGGTCGGGGCCGGGGCTTGCGGCCCAGACGCGCCCGCCCATGGCCTGGACCAGGACCTGGACAATGGTCAGGCCAATGCCCGAACCGCCCGCCGCCCGGGTGCGGGACTTATCCACCCGGTAGAAGCGCTCGAACAGGTGCGGCACATGCTCCGGTGCGATGCCAATCCCGGTGTCCGCCACCTGGAACAGCACCTCGCGGCCCTGCGCCCCGCGTACTCCGGCCACCGTCAGGGTCACACTCCCCGGAGCCGGCGTGTAGCGCAGGGCGTTGTCCAGCAGGTTGGTCAAAACTTGCACGGCGCGGTCGCGGTCGGCGCGCACCAGCGGCAGGTCCGGTGCGACCTCCTGCCGCAACTCCAGGCCTTTCTCCGCATAATGCGGTTGCAGCCGGGCGACAGCGGCTTGCGTCAGGGATGTCGGGTCGAGGGCCTCGATGTTCAAGGAGAGTTGCCGGGCTTCGGCGCGGGAGAGGTCCTGTAGATCGTTCACCAGCCGTTGCATGCGGCCCGCTTCGCGATGCATCTGCGCCCACAGCGCGGGGGTGGGCGGCAGGACCCCGTCCAGCAACCCTTCGAGGTAGCCTTGCAGGGTGTTGATCGGCGTGCGGAGCTCGTGTGCCACGTCGCCTAGCAAGTCCACGCGGCGGCGTTCGGTTTCCTCCAGGGCGGCGGCCATCTCGTTGAATGTGGCCGCCAACTGGCCCACCTCGTCGGGTGCGCCCGCTGTCCCGCCCGGCACGGGAACCCGTTCGGCGTAGTGCCCGGCCGCGATCCGCCGGGCGGCGCTGCCCAGACGCTGCACCGGGCCGGCGATCCGGTCGGACATCATCAAGCTGACCAGGACGGCCAC
>JBBSEL010000044.1:0-11128 GCA_038239755.1 Chloroflexia bacterium
CCACACGGGCCTCCGCCTGGGCGCTGTAGCGGTCGCGATCCTGTTGGATAGCGGCGGGGAGGGCGAAACCCAGCGCGGCTTGCAGTGTGGCGGCGGCACCATACAGCCGGGCGGCCCGGCGCGGCTGCCCCTGACAGACCGCCAACCCGGCGGCGTGGATCAGGGTCTGGGCCAGCCGCCGCCGATCCCCCAGCTCCTGGAAGGCGGTCAGCGCGGCGGTGGTGTACGCCACGGCGGTGACCCAGTCGCCCCGGTCGCGGGCCACCACCGCCAAATGGCTGAACGTCAGGGCGCGCCCTTCGTGGTCGTCCAACGCCTCCTGGCGGGCCAGGCACTCCGTCCAGATCCGCTGCGCTTCGTCATAGTGACCTTGCTGATACGCATGGCTACCGAGATTATTGCGGACGATCCCGACGGAGCGCTCGTCGCCCAGGCGCTGGAAGATCTGCAATGCCGCCGTCAGCAACGGCTGGGTTGCGGCCCAGTCCTGCTCTTCCGCCGCCAGCATGCCCAGGTTCGCCAGCGCCACCCCCTCGCCCCAGAGCGCGCCCGCCGCCTGGTGCTGCGCCAGGCTCGCGGTAAAATAGGCCCGCGCCGCCGCCACGTCCCCTTCCTCCAGGACCGTCAGTCCCAGGTTATTGAGCACCTGGGCGATATGCGGGGTGTCGCCCGCCGCCTGGTAGATGGCGAGTGCGGCTTCGAGCAGGGCGCGCGACTCGGCGTAATCCGCCTGGGCCTGGGCGAGCACGCCCGCTACCCGCGCCGCCGCCGCCCACCCGACGGTGCGCTCCGGCGCGGCGGCCCGCACCCGCGCCAACCAGGCGCGCCCCTCGCTGACCAGGCCGCGCAGCGCCCAATAGCGCCAGGGGGCCGCCGCCAGCCGTTGGGCCAGTTCCGCCTCCCCGGCATCCAGCGCCCAGGCCAGCGCGGCACGCAGGTTGGGGTATTCCTGGTCCAGGCGAGCCAGCGCGGCGGCCTGTTCCGGTCCTTGTAGGCGCGGCTCCAGCACTTCCGCCAGCGCCAGGTAGGTCCAGGCGTGCCGCCGTTGCACGGCAGCGGCTTCCCCCGCCTGCGCCAGTTGTTCGCTGGCATACTCGCGGATTGCTTCTAACATGGTATAGCGCAGCCGGTCGCCCACCTCCTCGCCCCGCAGCAGACTGTGGTCCAGCAAGTGGTCGAGCAGCGCAGCCACCTGCTCCGGGTCATCCACGCCCACGACCGCCGCGATCTCGGCCAGTTCACCGCCACCGCCGAAGACCCCCAGCCAACGAAAGAGGGTCTGCGCCGCCACAGGCAGCAGGTCGTAGCTCCAGGCAATTGCGCTGCGCAAGGTTTGCTGCCGGACCGGGCGATCGCCGGGCCCGCCCACCAGCAGCGGCAGTTGCCGGGCCATCTGCCGCACCAGGGCCTGGGGCGACAGGTACTTGCTGCGCGCCGCCGCCAGTTCCAGCGCCAGGGGCAGCCCTTCCAGCCGCACACACAGTTGGGCCACCAGGAACGCGTTCGCCGCCGTGAGCCGGAAGCGCGGGTTGGCTGCCGTGGCGCGGGCGACAAAGAGGGCCACTGCCGGAGTCGCCACTAGTTGCTCGGGCGGCAGGCCCTGGTGCGGTGGCAGCGCGAGCGGCAGCACGAGATACTCATGCTCGCCATAGAGGTGGAGCACGCTACGGCTGGTGACCAGGAGGGTGAGCCGCGGGGCGGCGGCCAGCAGTTCGCCCAGCAGCGGGGCTGCCGAGAGGATCTGCTCGAAATTGTCCAACACGAGCAGCAAGTGCTGGTCACCCAGGTGGGTGGCGAGCAGGGTGGCGAGCGGCTGCGGGGCGGTCTCCTGTAGGCCCAGTCCGGCGGCGAGCACGGCGGCCAACTGCGGCGGATCCTGAAGGGCGGCCAGGGGCAGGAAGAGCGCGCCCGCCGCAAAATCGCCCTGCAAGGCGGTCGCCAGCGCCAGCGCCAGCCGGGTCTTGCCGACCCCCGGCGGGCCGGTCAGGGTCAGCAGTCGCACCGTGGGGTCGCCCAACTGGGTGGTGAGCGCCGCCAAGTCGGCGGCGCGGCCAATCAACGGGGTGAGCGGGGCGGGGAGGCGGGCGCGCCCATCGGCGGGGGCGCGGGGCGGGGCGCGGGCTCCGCGCACACCCACAAAGCGCGCCGACTCGCCCCGCGCCCAAGCGACGAAGGCGGCATGATCAGCCTCTGGCAGGCGGAGGACCTGCGCCAGCCGCACGGCCAAGGGGGCCGAGGGCCGCCGGTGGCCGCCCTCGAGCTTCTCGAGCATCGAACGCGCACAGCCGACCTGATCAGCCAGCCGATCTTGCGTCAGGTAGAGCGCCTGGCGGCGGGTTTTCAGCCACTGACCGAAGGCGCGAGCGGCGGGGTCGGGCATGGCGGCTCCCTGGTGAGGGAAAATCGTTGCGGGGATGGACCCCACGTTACGCTCCTATTATATCATAAGCTCAAGGGGGCTTACGGGGAAAGGACGATCATCCTGGCGACGACCTCACTTGTGACCGCCTTGCGGTTGTGCGTTCCCTCAAAGACGGCCCCATACCCGCGCAAGAACCACTTGTTCACCCCCCGCAGGGGGCGCCGGTGGTGGTGGAGGCCGGGCCACCAGCCTTCAATGGGGTTGCGAGGCCCTTCCCGCACTCCATCCCCATCGTCATCCCGGGCCCATTCCCGCTGGCCGGAGCTGGGGTTCACGGTCTGAGGCCCCCGGCCACTCGCCGCCACCCCGGCGTACCCCCGCCCCTCATCGGGGTTGAGCGTCCGCCCCACCGGCGGGGTCGCTGCGATCAGCGGGCGCAACGCGGCAGCCGTACTCTGGCGCAGCACCCGCACGCGGATCGGCTCACTAGCCCGCCCGCCAATCCCGTGGATCGGCGGACGGTCGTCCGCCCAGGTCCCGTGCCCCCGGCGTTGATTGGCTCAGCGGCGCGGGGAAGCTCTGGATCGGCCTGTTTCCAGCCTTTTTCGCCTGCATTGACGGAGACTTCATCACTCTCCTGAGTGGGGTTGGGCAGGGCCGCGAGGGGAAGGCGCTGCGGAAGCAGCGCGTGGATGGCGTGGCGACGGTGGAAGAGATGGCTGCGGGCGCTGGGTAACTCGGGGGCCAAATGGGCGGTGGGCACCCCTTGGGCTATGCCGCGCAGGATTTGGAGAAGGATCGCACCGGAGGTGCGACTCTTACAAAAGAACGTACCGGTGAAGAGATTAAAGACGGCCCCTCATTGGCGACAGCGATAGTCCACCACGACGCGATAGCGGTCATGGGGGGCTGGGGTAGGCGGTAGCGAATGGCCCTGAGGACACTGTGAGTCATGCGGCTGGAGCAGGTGGAGTGATTCATCGTAGCACGCCTGTTCGTCGCGGACATTGGTTAACGGCCAGCGCAACATCAGGAGACCTCCTTGCCAGTAGGATCGAACTCCCTACTGGCAAGGAGTATGCCCTTCACTTCTAGCCCCACTTGAGCCAACTACGGATGTCATAACCGCGCTTATGGAATTCATGCGCAGTGGGCGTGGGTCGACGGAGGGTGCAGGGTACCTGGGCCTCGCAACCCAGGAGGGTAGGGGGTGCGCCGGGCGCGTAAGAGTCCCTACGTTATGATCCCCAGCAGGATCCCAGGGACCGCGCGTGCTCCCTGGTGGGATGGAACAGCGGTCCCCGCGTCGGTGAGTGGGCCGCCGTTCTGGCCCGCTACCTACCGCTGCGTGGGGATCTATGAGTGAGTCCGTGCCATCGTTGTCGCCTGACGGGGCAGGTGGGGTGCTGCCGGTTGTAGCCTGCAGTCTACTCAGCACAGTCTCTGATAGCTTGGATACAGTTAACCAGGAAGTCAGGCCACTTGGGACCTTGGTGCCTTTAGAACGGGACGCAGAGCGGGGGCTACCGTGAGCCGGAGGACGCGCCCATCGGGCAGCTGCGGCGGCTGCGCGTTCACGCGGGCACACCGCGGCCAGGTCCCGGTTCAACGGCGCGTCGTGGAACCGCGCCAACTCCACCACGACCTGCTCCTGCTCGCTGACCACCCGCCCGCCCAGCCGCCAGAAAGGGGCCAGCCGCCCCCAGGTCGCTTGGGCGTACGTCGCCGGGAAGTAGTGGTCCCGCACCCACATCCCCAGGTTCGCCAACGCCACCTTGCACACCGTCATGATCTGGTCTTGGCCGTCGTCCAGCTCGTACATTTGCCGCTCCCGCGCGGCTAACTCCCGCAGCGCCGCCGTCAGGGTTGTCGCCTCCGCGGTGTACTGCGCTTGGGCAGCGGCCGCCCCCCGTTGCTGCTGCCCCACCTGCCGCAGCCGCGCCTGCCGGGCGGTTCGCTCCGCCGCCTGCTGCTCGCGCAGCCGCGCATCCGCCACCGCCCGCTCCCGAGCGTCCGCCCCCGCCTGCAGCCCGCGCCGCTGCTCCCGCGCCCGTCGCCGTGCCCACCGCTCCTGGCCGGCCACCAGCCTCGCCCGCAACTGCGGCACCCGCGCTCCCGCCCGCGCCGCCCGCGCCCCGGCTGCCGCCGCCCGCCCTATCGCTCGCGTCCGTCGGCGCTCCAAGCGCTCCCACCGCTTGGCACTCTCGCTGTTCGCTACTGGCCGCCGCGCGTAACCATGGTTCACGTCAAGGCCCAGTGGCCGTAACCAATCGCGGATGATGTTCTCTTGCGCTGCCCAGCGGGCGCGGTAAACCGCCGCTAGCGCGGCCGCGTCCAGCCCGGCCCCCGTACTCACAATCGGCACCAGCCGTGTCCCGTCTGCGCCCTGCCCCTCGCGGATCAAGGCCACGCTCAGGGGGAGGGACGGCGCGGCGGGGTCCGCCGGGCGCAAGGCAAACTGCGCGGCCGCCACCGCCCGCACGACCCGCCCCGTGCAGTCGGTCGTCAAGGGCACAAACGGCCCGACGGCGGTGAAGGAGTGCTGGTCGGTGTACTGGTTGTGGCGCAAGAGGGTGATCACCGGCTGGCCCGCGCTGGCGAGGTGGGCCAGGAAGGGGGCCGCCAGCGCCTCGCGGTCCATGACCACGGGAACCTGGGTGAGGGCGGGGGCGGCGGCTCCGGCCAGGTGCAACAGCGGCAGGCTGCTGGTGGTGAGATGCACGTCCCCCCGGTGGGTGGTCGCCAGCAGCGGATGGCCGGCGGCATCGTGGAGCAGCGCGAGGGTCCGCGCCGGGAGCACCGTGCCCAGCCGTCCCACCAACCCGCGGGGTAGGAGCGCGTCCGAGTAGACCGGCTTGCGGTGTCCATCGACATAGAGTACGGGGCTGGCCTTTGGGGTGGTCAGCGCCCACAAGTGGGTCGTCCAGGTGATCAGGGCGGTGGTGAAGGGGGCAGCACTGTCGGCCTGGGCGAGGTGGGCCAGAAACCGGGCGGGGTGCTGGTAGCCGTAGGCCTGAGTGCGGCCGGATAGGTGGGCCAGAGCGGCGCCCGTATAGGCGCGCAGGTCCCAGGGACGGCGTAAGCCGACGGCGGGCAGAAAGAGGAGCGTGGCCAGCAAGGCCCACCGGGTGGCCGGGCGGGCGTGCGCCAGGCGGGGCGGGGTGGCGGGAGTGGGCGGAGGGATCGCGGCAGCGAGGGCGGCCAGGAGACCCGTCTCGTGCGCGGCGGCAAGCAAGAGGAGCGCGCCCGCTTCGGCGGTGGGGAAGGGGGTCAGGGAGCCGGCGGGGTGGTGGCGGGGGGGGGAGTAGCGCGCAGATGATCGCGCGCGCGCAGGCGGTTGAGATAGTTGCGGCTGAGGAGGAGGCCCCACGGGGCGTAGAGGGCGGCTTGCACCTCCCGGGCCGGGGCGGCCGGATGGGCGCGGCAGAAGGCGAAGAGCCAGGCGCGGGCGGGCGGCAGGAGGCGGCGCGGATGGCCAGGGCGGCCGTCCGGGAGGGCGGCGGGACCGTCCTGCTCGAAGCGGCGGCGGAGACGATAGGCGGCGGTGCGGCTGAGGGGCAGGGCGGCCGCCTGCGCGGCCCCGTCCCAGGGCTGACCAGCCTGCATGGCAGCGACGAGTTGGGCACGGGCGGCCACCCGCGGATCGGGATCGGGTTCCATCAGGACCTCCTTCAGGGATGCGTAACGGGATCAATAGAGAGAGGGGCGGACCGGTCCAGCATACCACAAAACGCCATCCCGGTCTAGAGGCACCACCCGCCAAGTGGACTCACTTCCTGTTAACGCCTATTATAGGCAAATTTCAGAGTATTTGAGTACAATAAATAGTAGTACTAGCCAAAGTAGCAACCAGTTTCTACCCTGTTCGTTAACTTACCGAGCCTCCTCCATCGGCAGGCCCGAATCCATAACAACTACTGTGCTATACAGTTTAATGGAGTGCAACCAGCCCTATGGGATGGCCTCTGCAATTGACCGGCCTATCTTCTGATACCGCTTCCTGGCAGGATGGGTCATACCAGCGAGAGTTCCGCACCAACTCGTGGCGTTGGCTGCGCAGCCCCAACAATCACCCCTGCCGAGATCGTTCCGGACCCCTCTTCCCGGATACTTGCTGCACCCGGCTTGCCCCCTGCCTCGGACAACACCCTGACACGGACGGGCTGCCCGCTGCGTCCGGCTGTGCGGCAGGCCAGACTGAAACACTGTCGGTACCATTATCATTGATTTTGAAATTAGTTCTGTTGGCTGGGGCTAGGGTTCTGATCAACTGCGGGGTTGGCGATGCAATGTCCCACATGCCAGCGTAAGAACGCGAAAACGGCGCACTATTGTGTGCACTGCGGAATGCCCCTGGTCGACGTATGCGTCTGTCTGGCGTGCGGCTTCCGCAATGGGCCACGGATGCGCTTTTGTGGGCAGTGTGGGACACCGTTGGTGCCCCTGGCCTCTCTGCTGCTGCCCGGCGATTTCCCCCAGGGCGTGCCGCCCAGCCCCGACCGCGAACGGGTCTTTGGCCCCGTGGCCCCGCCAGGCTGGCTGGAGGCGGCCCCACTCGTGCCGACCATGGACGAGCGCAAGCGGGTGACGATCCTCTTCGGCGATATTTCGGGCTTCGTCCAGCTCGCTGAGCAGCTGGATCCCGAAGAAGTCAAGCAACTCATGGACCGCTGCCTGCGCCGCCTGGCCGAAGCCGTCGAAGCGTATGAGGGACGGGTGGATAAGTTCCTGGGCGACAACATCATGGCGCTTTTCGGGGCACCCCGCGCTCATGAAGACGATGCCGAACGTGCCGTGCGCTGTGCACTGGCGATGCAGGCCGCTATCAGCGACCTCAGCACCCTGTTCGAGCAGGACAGGGGCATCCGCCTGAGCCTCCATATCGGGATCAATACCGGTGAAGTGCTGGCCGGGCGGGTGGGTTCCGGGCGGCACCAGGACTATACCGTGATGGGCGACGCGGTGAATCTAGCGGCGCGGCTGCAACATGCTGCACAGGCCGGACAGATCCTGGTCGGCGAGGCCACGCACCGGGCCACCAGCGCCGTGATCGACTATAGCGCCCGCGGCACCATCCAGGTGCGGGGGAAAAGCGAGCCGGTGAACACCTGGGAGGCGGCGGGGGTGAAGACCCGCCGGGGCAGCCAGCGAGGGCTGCCGGGGCTGACCGCGCGCATGGTCGGACGGGACGCCGAGTTCGCGCAGCTGACAGGCCGATTCCAGCAGGTGGCCGCCCAGCAGGAACTCCACCAGGTGCTGCTGCTGGGAGCGGCGGGCGTGGGCAAAAGTCGCCTGCTGGAGGAATTCGAAACGTATCTGGACGGGTTGTCCCCCCCGATCGCCTTCCGCAAGGGGCGCTGCCTGCCCTATGGGCTGGGGGTGCGGTTCGGGGCGCTGGCCGAGATCATCAAGCGGCAGTGCGGCATCCTGGACGACGACCCCCGGCCTGCCGCCGAGGCCAAGCTCGGCGCGGCAGTACAGGCCCTGTTTGCCGAGGGGATCCCCAGCAGTCCCGTGCCCGACCGTGGGACCGACCGCGATGCGCCTGGCCCGGCGCGCTCCGACCCGCACCGGCCCCTCAGCACCGACACGCTGGTGCAGTGGTTGGGGATCGTGGTGGGCCTGCGGCGCGCCGAAGACGGCCCGGCCCGCGACCCTGAAACCGTGAAGGAGCAACTGTTCTGGGCTTTGCGCCGCTTCCTGGCCCGCCTGGCCGAGCGTGGGCCATTGGTTCTGGCCTTCGAGGATATCCACTGGGCTGACAGCTATTTGCTCGACTTCCTTGAGCACATCCGGGAGCACCTGGCCCATCTACCGATCCTGATCCTCTGCCTGGCGCGTCCCGAGCTGGCCGAGAACGGCCCCGGCGCGGCCTGGGTCGAGCGCAGCGGCCAGCTCCCGACCGGCACCTTGATCGACCTCGCCCCGCTGACCGCACCCGAGAGCCGCACGCTGATCCGCGAATTGCTGCCTGGTGCCCGCCTACCCCTCGGCTTCCCCGATCTGGTCCTCAGCAAAGCGGAGGGCAACCCGTTCTATATCGAAGAGATCATGCGGATGCTGATCGACGCCGAAACGTTGGTTTGCCGCGCGGGTGGGTGGGAAGTGGTCAAGCCGCTGGAGGGGCTGTGGATCCCCGATACAGTGCAGGCGCTGGTGGGAGCGCGGCTGGATAGCCTGCCTGAACTGGAGAAGCGGGTGATCCAGGCCGCCTCCGTCGTCGGGCGCATCTTCTGGCAGCAGGCCGTCGGAGGGCTGTTCCCACCCACGCTTCAGGCCCAAGTGGACAGTGCCCTGGCGATGCTGGAGAGCCGCGAGTTTATCGTGCCGTCGGGCCACCCGACCTTAGCGGGCGAGGCGGAGTACAGTTTCCGCAACATATTAACCCGCGATGTCGCCTACCACAGCCTGCCCAAGGCCCTGCGTGGTATGGCGCATGCCCATGTTGGGGCCTGGATCGAGGCTACGGCGGGCGAACGGGTCGGCGAGTTCGCCGACCAGCTTGCCGACCACTACGAGCAGGCGCTCGGGCTGAGCCGCGAGATGCAGACGCTGGAACCGGTGGCCCTGGTGCGCCTGGAGACCAAGGCGATCCAGTTCCTCGAACAGGCGGGGGCAGGGGCCGCCGCCCGGCAGGCGCTGGTCGAGGCCGAACAGTATTATGGACGGGCGCTGGCGCTGATCGAGCGCGGGGCCGGGGTGGGCGTGGAGGGGGCACCACGAGTGCCGCATCCGCGCTACCTGAGCGTACTGTGCAGCCATGCCGAGGTGGTCGCGGCCCAGGAAGACTACCCGCGTGCCCTGGCCGAACTCGACACGGTGATCGCCCAGACCCGCTGGGTGGACCGGGCGCAATGGGCGCAGGCGCTCTTGAAGCGGGCGGACACCTACCGGCAGCAAGGCAACCTGGCGGCAGTCGGGGCTGATGCGGGAGCGGCACTAGAGGCGTTCCAGGAGTGGGGGGAGCGCGCCGGGCAGGCCCAGGCCCACCTGCAACTTGGCACGATGCACCGCCACCGCGATAATATGGAGGCCGCTCGCCAGGCCCTCCAGCAGGCGCTCGACCTGTTCCGCCAGGGGGCGGCCCCCGGCGAACCGTTGAGCGCCTCCGATCTGCGCGGCGAGGCCCGTGCGTTGCGGGAACTCGGTAGCACCGCCCTGAGTTGCGATGATCTGGTCGCAGCAGAACGTTATCTGGTGGCCGCCCTGGACCGCTTCCGGCGGTTGGACGATCAGCGTGAGGCCGTGAACTGCTTGCGGAGCCTGGCCCTGCGCCACTGGTATGAAGCCGACTTGCGCCAGTTTGACGAGTACATGAGTGAGGCGCTGGCCCTGACGCGGGAGCTGGGCTACAAGCATGGCGAGGCGCTGGTCCTGGTCTACCTCGGCCTGGTGAATGCGGACCGCCGCCGGTTGGATCGGGCCGAGCGTTACTCGCAACGGGCGTTAGACTTGCTCCAACGTCTGGGCGACCGCCGCTCCGCCGTCTGGGCACTACGGACCCTGGGGATCACCGCCGGGTTGCGCGGCGAGACCGCCCAGGCGCTGGCCCATTACACGCAAGCGTTGGAGCTGGCGCAGGCCGGGGGGATCCATGGGGTGCTGCCGGAACTGCACCGCGGGCTGGCCGAAGTGTTCCTGGCGCAAGGCGCGGTGACCCAGGCCCTGGAGGAGGCCGAAACCAGCACCCAACTTACCGCCCCGGATGATCACTATTCGCAAGTCACCACCTGGCGCGTGCTGGGCCTCGCGCAGCTCGCCGCCGGGCAGGTGGTCGCCGCGCGGCACAGCCTGGAACAGAGCGTCGGCAGCACCTCGGCCTCCACGTACTTGCTGGAATATACCCGCTCGTGCGCGGCGCTGGCGCTGACCGCCGCCCGGCAAGGGGACACGGTCACGGCGGCGCAGTATCGGACCCGAACGGCGGATCTGTTGGACCGCCTGGTCTGGACCGACGGGCTGCCCCCGACCCACAAAGCGTTGCTGATGTTGGCCTGTGGGCCAGCGGGTCGCGTTCCCTGATCCGCCGACCGTCAGCCATGCGCTGGGCCATAACCCCGTAGTCACCAATGTTCGATCCTGGCTTGATTTTAGCGCATCAACCCTCAAGCTGCGCCCGTTATCTATAACGAATCTTCGTTGGCCTGCACAAATTCACCCGCTGCTCATGAAAGGAGCACACCGATGAGGAATACACTATCCGTGGCCGATCTTCTTGCGCGACTGCAAATGGCCGCGCACGACGGAGGGGATCAACCCCACAGCGACCGCGGCAACCCCGACCGGCCCTCGCCCGATCGTGGCAACCCGGATCATCCCCACCCCGATCGCGGCAACCCCGACCGGCCCTCCCCGGATCGCGGCAACCCGGATCGGCCCGACCCGGATCGCGGCAACCCGGATCGTCCCCATCCCGACCGGGGCAATCCCGATCATCACGACTCGGATCGGGGCAACCCCGACCGGGGTAATGACGAGTAACGCAGCACGCTGATCAGCGATGGAACCGATCTCCTGGCTGGTGCGCCTGCGCGATCCGACGTGCGGCACGACGCACTAGCCAGGTCTGCCCCACCCTTCCTGCCTAGAGGGGTGGGGTTTTGACGGATCGCATCTTCCGGCACGAAGGCCGCCAGGATACATTAATCTTGGCGCTCATGTTGGTAATTCGGTGGAGTGCGGTCGGAGTAGCCTGCGCAGAAAAGCTGCGGTGACGTGCTTGAGCTTATGGGTCCCCTCGAATATTGCGACCTATGGTCCCCAATC
>JBBSEL010000045.1:0-11120 GCA_038239755.1 Chloroflexia bacterium
AAGTGGCCGTGGCGGGGGTGCCGCCGGGCGGGGTGGGGGGGGACCCGCCATCCCCGCCGCCCGCGCCGCCCGCGCCGCCCGGCAGGCCGGGACCGGGGCGGAGGCAGCTTATGCTAGCGGGCGGCGGCCTGCTGGTCAGCGTGGTGCTGCTGGTCGCGCTGATCGCCTGGAAACCGCCCGCCCTGGCGACAGCGGGGCAGACCCCCGTCGCGGTCACCGTGACCGTGCATGTGCTGGGCGGGCCACCGACCGAAACGCCGCCTGTCCCGCCCAGTGCGACCCCGGTGATCCTCCAGACGGCCCAGGCGGCGCGCACCGCGATCAGCGTAGGCACGACCACGAGCGTCGTCTATACCGGGTCGCTCACCAGCAGCGTCTGGCTGGCCTGGTCGCCCGATAACCGCACCCTGGCCCTGGCCGGGATCGATACGCTGGTCCGCCTGCTCGATACCACGTCCGGTCGGGTGACCTTCCTACCGGGGCACACGATGGCGGTGTACCTGGTCGCCTGGTCGCCTGATGGCCGCACCTTGGCCTCCGGGGGGGCCGACGGCACGGTTCGCCTGTGGAGTGCCGCCGGGCAGCCGGTAGCGACGCTCAGCGACCGGCGCGGGCTGGCGAACTTTGCCTGGGCGGCGGATGGCAAGCTGACGACGCTGGCGGCGGGGGCGGAGCTACTGAGCTGGCAACCGAACGGCACGCCCGTCGCCGCCCACCGGACCACGGAGAACCTCTATGCCAGCGTGGCCTGGTCGCCCGACGGGCAACTACTGGCCGGGGCGACCGACAAGCTGGTCCGGCTGTGGCAGCCGGATGGCACGTTGCAGAAGACGCTGGCTGGCCCAACCTCCGCGCTCTATACCGTGGCCTGGTCGCCCGACAGCCAGGTGCTGGCGGCGGGGGCCGACGATGGGAGCATCTACCTGTGGGGCCGCGACGGCACGCTGCTGGCGACGCTGACCGGGCATACCGCCTTTGTCAACTGCGTGGCCTGGTCGCCCGACGGGCAGCGCCTGGCCTCAGCGGCGGGCGACAACACCGTGCGGCTGTGGAGCCGCGATGGCAAGCCGCTGGCGACGCTGACCGGGCACACCTCGGCGGCGCTGGGGGTGGCCTGGTCGCCCGATGGCCGCACCCTGGCCTCGGTGGGGGCCGACAACACCGTGCGACTGTGGCGGTGATCGCGCTCTGCCTGGCTAGGCCTGCCGATCGGGGGTGCGGGGTGGCGGGGCGCGTAGTCCGGCGATGAACAGGTGCCCCACCCCGGCGGCGATCCGCTCCCGGCTGAAGCCGCGCTGCTGCTGCTGGAACCCCACCAGGGGCGGGGCCAGCGCGGCCAGGATCGCGTCGGTGGTGAAGTCCAGGTCGAGATCGCGGGCTTCTCCCCGCGCCACGGCAGCCGCCAGCAGGTCTTTGATCTGGGCGAAGAGCCAGCAATAGAAAGGGTTCTGGAAGGCATCGTCGCGCCGGGACCCGGCAGCGGCCTCCTGCACCGCCGCCAGCAGGGGCACATGGGTATCGACCAGCCTGACCAGTTCATCGAGGAGCCAGGCCAGCCGCGCCAGCGCCGACGCCGGGGAGGCGGGGTCCCCGGCTGCCGCCGCGATCCGCCGCTGGAACGCGGCGATGTCGTCTGATAGTAACGCCTCGCAGACTTCCCCTTTATGGGCAAAGCGCCGGTAGAGCGTGCCCTTACCGACACACGCCTGCACGGCAATCGCCTGCATACTCGTGCCGTCTACGCCGTGCCGGGCGAATAGCTCCCGCGCGGCGGCGAGGATATGTTGCCGGTTCTCGGCGGCATCGCACCGTTCGGGGCGGTTCCCCGGATGCGCCGAGGTCAGATCTGCGTGGTCCATGCGTAGCCTCATTGCTCGCCTAAAAGAGCGGTCGATCCGGGAATTAGCCTCCTGCCTGTTCTCCGCTGCTGCTTGACAAGCAGGGTTTTGCCCGGTACAATTATGCGGACTAGGGTCCACTTAATTGTACGACAAAAGGGAAGAGGTTGCAAATGGAAGGTGTGAAGACCAGCCGCCGAGAAACGCTGCTGGCAATGGGCGGGCTGGCGCTCGTGCTCTTTTTGGTCTCGCTGGATGGCACCGTGGTCGGCACGGCCATGCCCCGGATCATCGCTGAACTGAACGGCTTCGAGCTGTATGCCTGGGTAACCACCGCTTACCTGCTGACGCAGACCGCCGTGATCCCGCTCGTGGGCAAGCTGGGCGATATTTACGGGCGCAAATGGCTGGCCGTGGGCGGCGTGGCTCTGTTCGTCGGGGCCAGTGCGCTGTGTGGCCTCGCCAACAGTATGCTCTGGCTGATCCTGGCGCGGGGGTTGCAGGGGTTGGGCGGCGGGGTTCTCTTCGCCAGCGTCTTTGCCCTGATCGCCGATATCTTTCCCGACGCGAAAGAGCGCGCCCGCTACCAGGGCACGCTCTTCACCGTCTTTTCGTTTTCCAGCCTGATCGGCCCGGTGCTGGGTGGCTGGATCACCGACACCATCGGCTGGCGCTGGGTGTTCTACGTCAACCTGCCGCCGGGGCTGGTGGCCCTGGCCGTGCTGCCGCTGGTGCTGCCGCAGGGTGAGCGCCGGATGGATGCGCGGATCGATTATCTGGGCGCGTTGACCAGCGTCGTCGCCATCGTGGCGCTGTTGCTGGCGCTGGAATTCACCAGCACCGGCGCGGCCTGGACCTCGCCCCAGGTGCTGGGCGGGCTGCTGATCGCTGCCGTGGCCTTCGCCGTGTTTGTGCCGGTGGAGTTGCGGGCCGCCGAGCCGATCATCCCGCTCTCTCTCTTCCGCAACCGCACGCTCACGGCCACGGTGCTGGTCGCCTTTATGACCGGTGTGGTTTTGTTGGGGGTGTCGTTATACACGCCGCTGTTCGCCCAGGCGGTATTGCGGCTCTCGGCCAGCGGGTCGGGCATCCTGATGATGCCGATGGTCGTCGCGCTGCCGCTGATCGGCCTCGTGATCGGGCCGTTGATCGCCCATTTCGGCCAGCTCAAGCCGTTCGTGCTCCTGGGGACGCTGGTGATGAGCGTGGCCGCGCTGCCGCTGCTCGTGCTGGACGGCGGCTCCAACCTGATCCTCGTCGGGGCGATCCTGTTCCTGATGGCGCTGGGCTTGGGTATCGTCCTGCCCGCCACCCCCCTGGCGGTGCAGTCGGTGGTGGAGCCGCGCGTGATGGGCGTCGCCACGGCGGCCATGCAGTTCTTGCAATCGGTGGGCGCGACGGTCGGCGCGGCGCTGATCGGCACCGTGGTCACCAGCGGCTATCACGCCCAGTTGAGCGCGCAGGCACCGCCGGGCATCCCCGCTCCGGTGCTCGACGCCCTCCAGAACCCGAACGCGCTGATCGATCCCACTGCGCTCCAGCAACTCAACACCCTGATGGCCGGAACGTCAAACGGCCCGGCAATGCTGACGCTGCTGTTAGACGTGGCGCGAGGGGCGCTGGCTGGCGCGATCCGCGAAGGCTTCTTCGTGGTGCTGGCGGCTAGCGTGTTGGCCTTCGGCTGCTCGCTCTTTATGGCAAATCTGCGCCTGGGGGCCAACATCCCCGCCACGCCGGATAGCGAAGCGCCCTCGGTCGCGGTCTCCGGCGCGGTGGGGCATGGAGTCTAAGTACTCGTCGCTTATCCGGCCCCGCTAGCTGCCGCCGATGCGGATCGGGGTGCCCTCGGTCGCGGCGGCGATCGCCGTGTACATCAGGGCCAGGCTGCCCAGATTGTCGCGCCCGGTGTTTTCGGGTGGTTCCCCGGTGGTGATCGCCCGCGTGAAGGCGCGGAGGCTCCCGGCGCGGTCGATCTGCGGCAGCGCGGGCAAGGAGAGGCGGCGCGCCCGTTTGCCCAGCGGGCGGACGGTGACGCGATCCACCTTGGCTCCGTGGTTATCGCGGCTGGTCCAGGTGATCACCCCGCCCGCACATTCGATCCGCCACTCACCCGCCCAGGGGGTCGGCGGCCCCGGACTCACCCAACTCCCCCGGTAGCTCACCACCGCGCCCCCATCGAAGCGGATCGTCGCCACCGCCGCCGCCGGGTCCGCAAAATTGCTCCACGGCGGGTTCCAGGCGTAGCAGGCCACCTCGACGGGTTCTTGCCCCAGGACGGCGCGCATCAGGTCGAAATGATGGATCGACATGTCGGCCAGGAGCGGATGGAACAGCGCGTAATGGCGGTTGCCCTCGCGCGGCGCGCCATTGGCATAGTAGCGGAAATCGATGGCGACGGTCCCGACCGCGCCCAGGCTGCCCTCGCGGATCAGGTCGCGGACCGCCTGCACGGCGGGGAAAAAGCGGTAGTTCTGGCTGATCACCAACACCCGGTCGCGTGCGGCGGCGAGTTCGACCACCTGCCGGGCCTCGGCGACCGATGGCGCGAAGGGCTTTTCGAGCAGCACATGCTTCCCGGCGCGCAGTGCCTCCAGGGCGACCGGGACGTGCCCCGGCAGGCTGGCCGTGATCAGCACCGCGTCGGCCTCGCAGGCGGCGAGCGCGGCGGAGAGGCTGGCGAAGGTGTGATCGGCGGGCAGGTCAAGCTCCTGGCGCGCCAGATCGAGCGCCGCCGCGTCGGCATCGACACACGCACTGAGCGTCACCGCGTCGTCCGGCCCGACGATCCGCTTGGCCCAGTCGCGCCCCCAACCCCCCATGCCCACCTGGATAATGCGTAACATATCGGTATTCTCCTATCTTCATACGCTTCAGCGGGTGGTGACCCCTACATCTGTGGCCCCGCCCAGTAGCTGGATGTCGTAGCGGGCGGCGGCGCTGTGATAATCCGGGCTTTCCCAGCGAGCGTCCCCCGCGTTGTTGTTCAGGCGGTTGCCATTCAGCTTCACCTCTTTGGTGTACTGCACATGCAAACGCAGCGCTACTCCAGCAGGATACTGGAGGCGCAACTTATGGGAGCCGCCGTGGGCGCGGATCGGGATCGTGCCCGCCGGTTGCCCCAGCAGCAGGCTCAACTCGTTCGAGCCGCCATGTACATCGAGGCTGCTGATCCGCAGCCGCCGCAGATCGGCGCTGACCTTCGACGCACCGCCCTGCAATTCCAGTGCCCAGGGAATGGCGGTATTCCGCGTCACCTCGGCGGGCCGCCCCCGCCAGTCGAGCCACATCAGCAGGGGAATACTACTGTAAATGAGTAGCCACAAGCGCCAGTTAAGCTTTAACTGCTAGCTGTTAAGGGGGTGACCGTGGCAAACAAGCCCCCAACCGCCGCCAGAGTGGCTTGTGTAGTTATCCACCATATCCCGCAGGAGTATCGGTCAGGTAGGGGCGGCATGATTTTATAAGAGTTTAGGGCGGGGTACGCTTTTCCGAGACACCGCACGCGCTTATGCGATCCACAAGTCATGCGTCAAGAATGCCTATCCGGCGCTCTACCGGCCTTCGCTAATTGGCGCAGGTCTGCTAGTACCGCTGTTTCGGCCCGCTTATCTCCGTTTTCTCTAGACAGGTTCAGACTCTCCTGGTACAACGCGTGCGCCTGTTGGTCGTCTCCGCGACTATGGGCGAGTAATCCAAGCCGGTGCTTAACAGTGGCGATACCCCAACGGTCTGCGGTCTCGGTAAATCGAGTCAGGCTCTCGTCAAACAGCACTTCCGCCGCGCGGTCGTCGCCCTGCGCCTGCCGGACCGTCCCCATCGTCAGCACGGCCATGACGACCCCGTTCTTGTCCCCGGAACGTTGGCTTACGACCAGACTCTCTTCACAGGCCGCCACGGCTTTGCCAAAATCGCCCTGATCGCGGGCCACTTCAGCAAGCTTATAGAGGGCATAGGCGATGCCGAGCGGGTCGTCCACCGCGCGGCGTAAGGCCAGACCTTCCTCATACAAGGTGATCGCGCGCCCATACTCCGCTTGCCGATGGGCGGTCGCGCCGAGATTATTGTAGATAATCGAGATGCCCACGGTATCCTCCAGGCGGCGGAAGATAGCCAACGCTTGCTCATAAAGGGCTATCGCTTCGCTGTACGCCCCGAGTTCGCGTTTGGCGTTGCCCAGGCTATTCAGCAGCGCGGCCCGCTCCAGATCATCGTCCGCCTCAGTATACAAGGCCAGACCTTCTTCACAGAGGCTGACCGCCCGCTCCGCCGCACCCTCGGCGAACGCCAGTGACCCGGCGCTACGGAGCGCATTGGCCCGGATCGCCGGGGCGACCGGCTCAGGCCGGGCCAGCAGCCCGTCCAGCCATTGCCGTCCTTCGCTGACATAGCCGTATGACTGCCAGAAGCGCACCAGGGTCGCCCCGGCGCTTAAAGCCAGCGCCAAAGGGCCAATTAGCGGTGCCGCTGGGGTCGGTGATGGGTTGGGAACCGGGGCAGGATGATCGCGTGCCCACCCGAGCGCGGCCCGTAGATTCCCATACTCGATCTCGAACCGCGCCATCCATTCAATCTGGCGGGGTCCCAGCAACTCAGATCTAGCGCGCAGCACCAGGTTAAGGTAATGCTCGGTGTGCCGCCGGCGGATCGCCGTCTCGCCATCCGCCCCCTCCCCTTTTTCCGCCAGGCAGAACAGCGCATATTCGCGCACCAATTCCAACATGCGGAAGCGTTCTTCCCCGCCAGGGGCCGGTTCCCGCCGGACCAGGCTACTGTTGACCAGCGCGGTCAGCGGCTCCAGCAAGCGATCCCCCTCGTGAAGTGGGTCTGCGGTTCCATCCGCGTCTGCGTAACAAATGGCCTCTATCGCGTCTAGCGTACAGCCGCCGACAAAAACCGAGAGCCGGGCGAACAGGTCCTTCTCTTGCGGGGAGAGCAACTCATAGCTCCAGGCAATGGTGGCTTTCACCGTCTGCTGGCGCTCCGGCAGGTCGCGTGCCCCGCCGGTCAGCAACCCCAAGCGGTTGCCGAGCCGGGCGAGCAGCACCTGGGCGGACATGATATTCAGCCGCGCCGCAGCCAGTTCCAGCGCCAGCGGCAAGCCCTCCAAGCGGTGACAGATTTCGGCCACCACCCGCGCATTGGCATCGGTGATCGCGAAATCCGGGCGGGCGGCGCAGGCGCGCTCGGCGAATAGCCGCGCCGCCGGGAAGCTCCCCACCACCTCGGCGAAGGCCGGATCGTGCAACGGCGGCAGCGCCAGCGGTACCACTTCATAGACGCGCTCACCCCGCACCCGCAAGCGCGCCCGACTGGTGAGCAACACCCGCAGCCGGGGCAGATCGCCGATCAGCCCGGTCACCTGCGGGGCCGCCGCCAGCAGTTGCTCAAAATTGTCGAGCACCAGCAACAGGTGTTTGTCCCGCAACGCGATCTGAAGGGTCTGCTCCGGCGGGCGCTCGGTCGGGGCCTCCACGCCGAGCGCCCCGGCGATTGTGCGTAGCACCAGGGCGGGATCACGGACGGCGGCCAGGGGCACAAAGAAAACACCCTGCTCAAAATCGCCCGCCATTTCGCGGGCGATCTGCAACGCGAACCGGGTCTTCCCCACCCCGCCGGAGCCGGTCAGCGTGAGCAGCCGGGTGGCTGGGTCTTCGAGCAGCGCCGCCACCTCGGCCAGTTCGGCGCTCCGCCCGATCAGCGGCTCAATCGGGGTGGGGAGATTGCCCGGCGGCACAGGCCGGGGCGGGGGCACGATCTCTCCGGCGCGGATACGGCGGTAGAGGGTGGTCGTTTCGACCGATGGCTCTTCCCCGAATTCCTCAGCGATCACGCGGCGGCAGCGCTGATATTGGGCGATAGCGGCGTCGGGCTGCCCCTGATAGACCAACACGAGCATTAACTGGCGGTGCGCGTCTTCGCGCCAGGGATCGAGGGCGAGCAGTTGTTGGAGATGCCCGGCGGCTGTCGGGTAGTCACCGCGTGCCGCATGATAGGTAGCGAGCTTGTGGAGCGCGTCCAACGCCTGGTGCCGCAGGTACTCCCGCTGGGCCGCCGCCCACTCGTTGAAGTCGGGGACGTCGCGCACATAGAAACCATCCAGGAAGTCGCCGGTGTAGAGTCCGACCGCTTGCCGCAGTCGGCGGTGGACCCCGATGCTGGCCGATTCGGCCTGTTTGAGGAGGGTCAGAAACGCCTCGGTATCGAGGTCGTGGGGAGCCGCCGTGTTGAAGGCCACCGTCTGGCGGGTGATCACCAGCGGCGTGGGGCCAACCAGCTTCTGGAGGTTGGAGAGCGCCTGCCGTAAGCCATGCGCGGCGCGCTCTTCCGCCATCTCGCCCCACAAGAGGGTCATCAGCGATTCACGGGCATGGGCGCGCCCGGTGACCGCCAGATAGCAGAGCAACGCTTGCACTTTGGACGAGAGGAAGCCCCGCACGGGAACGCCCCCCTGCGTAATGCTGAGGCCCCCCAGCAGGTGCAAGCGCAAAGCGCCCTGCCCATCCGGTTCCGAGTCGGGTGTCATCACTAGACGATCTCTAGACGATCATGCGGTATGCTCACAACGGTAGCAATCCGGTGCATTCTTATTATACAACACGCCGACCCAATCATCGGAGAAGTCGGGGAGAGCCGACAGGAACCGAGGCCCGGAAGACACGCATGAATGAGGACGAACCGGCGGTGCAAAGAGATCCTGTGACCAACCTGGCGAAAAAGCCGCCAGGCTATCGTTCCTATATCTTGCGCTGCTGGGAAACGCCCTCCCTGGCGGCAGGTCATCCAGGGGACACGTTCCGGTTCAGCCTGGAAGATCCGGCCACCGGGGAGCGCCAGGGCTTTGCCAATATCCAGGCCCTCACCGAGTTCTTGCAAAGTAGCATGAACGCAGGCAGTACACCGACCCGCACGCCGGGGGCGGGCTAACAGACTTCGCAAGAGCGGCTGTACGTTGGCTGCTCGCCCAAGAAACGCACACTTTAGCAGACCTCATTCGCCATAGCGGGGAGCAAGTGACGGGCTTCCCCTACAACACCTTAGAATTAGGTTAAAAGGAGAATTTATACCATGGCTATTCCATTCGCAGAAGATGATATTGCGTTGCGCTTGAACGGCACGAGCACTTACGTAGACCTCGGCACCCCCACGAACCTCAACATCAGTGGCACCATCACCCTCCAGGCCTGGGTCAAGCCCGCCGCCCCCCTGGGGTTACAGGCCATCATCGAGCACGGCTATGTGCAAAATCCGCCGGGTGAAGTCTACCTGCGCCTCAACGGCTACACCTATCAGGTTGGCTCCTGGAACGGGACTGATCATTATGTCACCGCACCGATCCCCCAGTCGGACCTGGGCCGCTGGACCCACCTGTGCGGCGTCTACGACGGCAGCGCCTGGATCATCTACAGCAACGGGCGCGAACTGGCCCGCCATGCCGACGCGACCGGCGCGGTGCCCGTCGCCGGGCCGTGGGCCATCGGGGCGCGGGGCGGCGGCGGCGAACGCTTCTTCCAGGGGCAGCTACGGAACGTCGCCGTCTGGAAGACCGCCCGCACGCCCGCGCAGATTGCCCAGGACATGCGCGATCCGGGTCTCGACGCGGATCCCAACCTGCTGGGCTTCTGGCCGCTCAACGAGGTGGCAGAGACGACCGCCCGCGATTACAGCGTGAGTCCCCACAACGGCACCACCGTCAACCCCGACTGGGCCTACCCCTTCGCCCTGGACTTTAACGGCACCAATGCCTATGTCGATCTGACCAATCCCAGCACGTTGCGCCAGCCGGGCAACATCTCGATCCAGGCGTGGATCAAGCCCACCGCCACCGATGGGTTACGCAATATTGTGGCCCACGGCCACGTTGTCAACCCGAATGGCGAGGTTTACCTGCGCCTCAACAACGGGGTGTATCAGGTCGGCTCCTGGAACGGCGCGGATCATGCCGCCAGCGCCCCCGTCCCGCCCGCCGATGTGGGCCGGTGGGTGCATCTCTGCGGGGTCCACGACGGCTTTGAGTGGGTCCTCTACCGCAACGGCGCGGAGATCGCGCGCACCGTGGACCCGGTCGGCGCGGTGCCCGTGGCTGGCCCGTGGGCTATCGGGGCACGCGGGGGCGGCGGCGAGCGCTTCTTCCAGGGCCAGATGCGCTATGTCGCCATCTGGAATCGTGGGCTGACCCCCGGCAATGTGCGAGCCAATTATGCGAACCGGGTGCTGCTGCCGGACGATGCGGCGCTCGTGGGCTACTGGCCCTGCACCGAGGGCACAGGGACACAGGCCCCCGATCATTCGCTGGCCCCCGCCGCCAATACCATCGTCAACGCCACCTGGGCACCGATCACCGAGGACCTCCCGGCAATCGGCCTGGTGCCCGGCGACGAGCAGTTCGTCCGCTTTGCCGACAACGCGCTCGCCCTGGACGGCACCAGCACCTATGTGGACCTGGGGAACCCGCCCGCGCTGGGCCTGCAAGGGCAACTGAGCATCCAGGCCTGGATCAATCCTGCCGCCACCGATGGGTTACGCAATATCGTGGCCCACGGCTACAGCGCGGCGGGCGAAGTCTACCTGCGGATCGCCAACGGCCATTACCAGGTTGGCTCGTGGAATGGCACCGACCATGTGGCGGTAGGCGGCAACGTGGGCGACGATGTGGGCCGCTGGACGCACCTGTGCGGGGTCTACGACGGCGGCAACTGGGTCCTCTACCGCAACGGCCTGGAGATCGGGCGCGCCGCCACCCCCATCGGCGCGGTGCCGGTGGTCGCGTCGTGGGCCATCGGGGCGCGGGGCGGCGGCGGCGAGCGCTTCTTCCAGGGGCAGATCCGCCATGTCGCGATCTGGAACCGGGCGCTCTCTATTCTCGTGGTGCAGGGGCACGCCTTCCAACAGGCCTTGCCCATCAGCGAAGCGGGCCTCGTGGGCTACTGGCCGCTGGACGAGGGCACCGGCACGGCGGCGAGCAACCCGGTCAACCCGGCGCTGGGGGGCACGATCATCAACCCGGCCTGGGCGGAAGTGACCACCACCCACGCCATGCCGTACCTGATCGCCCAGGCCCGGCTGATGCAGGACTATCGGCCCGACCCGGCGCAGCCCGGCCAGATGATCGAGTTTACCGGGTATCGCACGGTGATCTCGGCTCGCACGCCCCAGGGGGCTGCGCTGCCCAACACCCCGATCATGCTGTGGGGCACCGACCGGGCCATTGCCCACTTCACCGACGGCAGCAACGCCGTGTTGGACCCGGCCCGCCCGATCACCCGCGCCACCAACGCGCTGGGC
>JBBSEL010000046.1:0-11090 GCA_038239755.1 Chloroflexia bacterium
GCAGCACTCAACGCCGGGACGGCGTATTGGAACGAGCATAAACATCCCTATATCTGGGGGCGGCGACGGCGACACCGACGGCCGCGCCAACCCGGAGTAGCGGCCCTACCGAAAGCCGCGTGACTTGCCGGATGCACCACTTAGGGGATCACCTGCGCCAGCACACGCGTGATGAGCCAAATCACTAGTGGTAAGAAAAGGGCGGTGGCCAGGGCACCCATGGTCCCGGAGCGCCAGGGCCACGTGGACATCTTATCTACCACCGCTTCCTGCTTGAGCAAGGCGTCCAGCGCTTCGTTCATCGCCCCCATGCTCGTATAGTCGGCCCGGTCCTGCCGGCGTTTCAACTCAGACAGGGCCGCGTTCATCCGCTCCCGTGCATCCAGGTGCAAGCGAATCTTCTCGGTTTCCAGCACCCCGTGGATGCCGAGCAGGGGCCAGACAAAGGTGACGAAGGCGAGCGCAATGACGCCGAGCGTCAGCACCAACGCCACCGGATCCGACAGGAGTTGCGGGATGGTCAGGATCGTGAGGATGCCCAGGGTCAGGCCCCCGCTCCAGGCGGCAGCCGTGGCCGCCATCACGCGGGACAACCTGTACAGGGGCGTCAATTGCAGCCCGGCCACATTGGTGTGGTGGGTGGTAATCGTGCGGATCAGCCGCATATGCCGGATGGTATGGTAGAAGAAGAGGCCCCCAACAATCCACACCGCCAGGAGCGTCAGCCCGAGCACCAGCGGCGATGTGCCTGGCCCGTATACCCTGGCAATGTGTTGGGCCAACTCTTGGCCCAGGATCGGGTCGCGTGAGGTCAGTAGCCAGGCCGACGCCCCGATCAGCAACGCCCCCAGGCTGGCCGCCCGCGCCGCGCCGGCGGGCATCGTGGTGAGTTGATACCGTAACGCGCGCTGCGTCGCCGCCGTGCCGGACAGGATGGGGCGCAGGCCATCGAACGCCTGACCCGCGGCCCGATCCAGATAGTGCATGGCCCCTAGCCCGTACCACGGCCACAGGGAGGTGAACAGCAAGGAGGGTTCGAAGGTGCCCACCGCGTACGTACCGGCGCCCCACTGTAGGATGGTGCGCAGCCCATACAGGGCGATGGCCGCTCCCAGATAGAATAGCCAGGCGGGTCCGGGTAACTGGTCGACCCCCACCTTGAGTCGATCAAACCAGCTCGGTGCATAGCGTGTGGCACCGCGCGCAGCGCGGTTGTCGACTGGTTGCGGCAGCGGCACGTCCGGGTAGACCGCGGAGGCAAGTGTTTTATTCATTGGTTCCTCGATTATATGCGGGCGCGTTCACCGGGGAGCGCGCATTTCCACAAGGCAACGGCCCGATTCTGTAGCGAACTAGTCGGTACACCCGACTTGCGCCATGCTACGCCGCAGCAATCGGCGATCTCAAGCGTGCGTCTGAACCGTCGGGGCGACGAGGATGCGCTGGTCGGGCTTGCCGGTCTTCACGCCGATCACCAGCAAGTATCCAACCATCCAGACCTCCGCGATTGCCGGTACGATGCTGGTAAGGGGATGAATCTCCCGGCCAAAGTTGGGGACCAGGAACGCCGCGAGCACGTCCACAAGGTAGGATAGGCAGGCCGCGACCAGCACGACGCCCAATGCTTTGGGGAACCACCCGGACTTGTAGGCCAGGTACCCCATCGGCGCCAGCCACAGGCCAAAGAAGATCTGCGCGGTGAGGAGCCCATAGTGATGGGCATCGACCAGGAGCAGCACCAAGGCATTCGAACCCACGGTGCCGAAGGCGGCCAGGTTGACGGTTCCGGTTACGATCTGCACGGCCTCAAACTCGAAAGCCACGTTGAGGCACGTGATGCTGGCCCCGATGGCGGCGAGGACGACCATGGCGCTTGCCATGCTCTGGTTCACCTGCTTAAGCAGCCAGTATAGGGTCATGGCGACGAAGACCCACACGGTCGCCTGGATCAGGTCGGCAACGATGCCGCTCCGCACCAGTCCGGCGTTGGCGAGGACGTTCCCCGCTGTGGTCGCCGCGTCACCAGCGACGTAGATCTTGGGGTACACAAAGCCCTGGGCAAAGCCGCCGAAGATGCCGACGAGCAGGTAGAGCACGCCAGCGATGCGCGCCAGGCGCTGCGGTGCGGTCGTGGTGGACGCTCCTACGAGGGGGGCGGCGATTTGGTTGGCCTTCACTTCTGCTGGGGTAATCATCGTTTTCTCCTTGTGCTTATGTCCGCTGGTGATCCGTTGCGTTGCATTGCATTGAACGGGCCTGAAACGGTGGCGCTCATCCTGGCCCGGGGCTTAGTTGCCTCGGGCTTGCGCAACCACCTGCCGCACCGCGTCGATGACCACGGTGGGCTGCTCCAGATGGATATAGTGCCCACTGCCCGTGACCACGATCAGCTGACCGTTCGTGCTCAGCGCTGCCTGCTGGCGCTGCGCTTCGGGCCAGTAGGGGATCTGCTCCATATTCTGTCCTGCCGCCAGCACGATCAGCGGGCGGTCGCCCAGCGCAGGGGCCGCTTGGAGTTGAGCGTCGTCGGCTGCTCTTTGCTGCCCTTCAGCGGCGGTGGTCTGGAGATCCCGCTGCCCAGTGGCGAACAGCGCCATCGCCAGGCGCGTCTCGGCTTGCATCGCCGGTGGCCCCCACTGGCTCGCGCCGACGAGACGGATCACTCCCAAGGTGCGGGCCAGCCCATAGATCGTCCCCTGCGCCGCCATCGCTTGCTGGAACGCCTGCGCCTCAGCGGGCGCGGTGTGGGCGTCCACATACTCACTGCGCGCATCCACCAACACCATCCCGGCGACCTCTTCAGGGTGCTGGAGCGCCAACATCCGCACGTTCTTGCCACCCAGGGAGTGCCCAACCAGCACATAGGGTCCCGCGATGCCCGCGTTGCTGAGTAGGGTGTGCAGCTCGCGGGCGATCTGGGCGGGGGTGCGCGGCTGCGGACCAGGGTCGCTCCAGCCCATCCCGGCGCGGTCGTAGGCACACACCCGGGTGGTCTGGCCGATCTCCGTTTGGACCAGGCTCCAGTCGAGCGAGGTGCCTCCCAGCCCGGCGTCGAGCACCACGGTCGGACTCCCCGTGCCGACACAGTGGATCTGTAGCCGGTAGCCGCCCACATCGATGCGCTGACCGGGCGGCGGATAGGCCTGCGCGTCTCCACCGGCGGCCAGGGCTTCGTAGCCCGCCCCGGTCAGTGCCAGGCCCGTGATTAGGACGAGGACCCCGCCCAACCCCCGGGCGATCCCGCGTAATACCCGCCGGCCCATGCGCCCGGCGGCGGATGGTACAGGGATCGTGTTCGTCAACGTTGCCATAGTGTGTGCCTCCAATGCGTTCGTGTGTTGTAAGTCAAGGTTGTTGATGCGCCTGCTTACGGTGCGGCCTCTGCGGACAGGGCCGGGGTGGTGGGGACGACAGAGACCAGGGTCAGCCCCAGATCACGCACCCGGGCGATCAGGCCGTAGAGGGCGGTCTGGTCGCGAACCACGCCCGTCAGCGTCGTGGCCCCGTCGGGTGTGTGCGTGATCGTCAGGTGGTCAAACCAGGCCGACCAGCTTTCCTCGAGATATTCTTGGACCGTGATCTGGTAATGGTGAGTCATCGTCCGCTCCACTCTGTCCTGTGTCATCAACAGGTTCAGCATAGCCGAAGGCAGGGGGGAGCGGACCCAACTAAAGGTGGAGAGGAGGGTGGATTCTATCGGGCAGGGGAGCGCGGCAGGGACTAAAGCAGGTGTAGGTCGCGGGCGCGCACGATGGCCTGGGTGCGGCTGGTGACCCCCAGCTTCCCGAAAATGCTATTGGTGTGGGTCTTGACCGTGCTGAGGGCGATGACCAACGTCTGCGCGATCTCGGCGTTGGACTGGCCGGTCGCGATCAGGCGCAGCACCTCGCGCTCCCGTTCGCTGAGGGGTTCCGGGAGGGCGGGGCGGGCGGGGGGGGGCATAGGGGAGGGGGAGGACTGCGGCACAAGAAGGGCCTGCACCGCAGCGTCCGGCTGGTGTTTCGCCGGGAAGGCCGCGAGCAGCCGGGCGACATACTCCGGCGCGATCCCGGCGGTGCTGGCGGCCTGGAGGAAGGTCGCCATTGCCGGTCCCTCATCCACAAAGCGGCGCACGTATCCCTGCGGCGCGGCGAGGGTCAGGGCGCGGGCGATCGTCGCCAGGGCTGCCGGTTGTATCCCGGTGGCCCACTCCCCCAGTGCGCGCACAATCAGGATTTCCAGCACACTAGCCCCACGCGCCTTCGCGGTGGCATCGGTCAGGAGCCGCTCCAGCAGGTCGAAAGCTTGGGGGAGGAACGGGCCGGTCGCTGCGGTGCGCGCCTGGGCGATCCAGACCCGGGCCAGGACCAGATACTCGGCTTCGCGCAGGAACGCGGGATCATC
This sequence comes from Chloroflexia bacterium, assembly GCA_038239755.1. Classification (GTDB taxonomy): domain Bacteria; phylum Chloroflexota; class Chloroflexia; order QHBQ01; family JAICKM01; genus JBBSAN01. Next base: position 4,384 of record JBBSEL010000046.1, read on the forward strand.
GCCAGCATGTAACCCGCTCGTGTCCGCCCAGGCCACGGCGGCGAATAGCTGGCCCGCAGCGAGCGCGAGTTGGGCTTGCTGCGCCACCCCGCGCGTGACCAGGTGGGGCACAAAGCCCCGCCGCTGTGCCAGATCGGTGAAGGTTGCCAGGGTCGCCTGGGCAGCGGCAGGCTCTCCCCGCGCCTGCTGCAAGCGCGCCAGGGCCAGATAGCCTCCCGCCACATCCTCAGCGTCCACTGTCAGCGTCCCCGGCAGGCGCTCCATCGCCTGCGCCAGGTAGCGCTCGGCCAGGTCCAATTCATTCCACTCGCGGTGCAGATCCCCCAGGCCGACGTAATAGGCCGGACCACCGTGCAGGCCACGCAACGTGTCGGGTCCGCTGGCGAACTGATCTAACTCGCGATAGGTGGCGGCGGCGGCGTGCAGGCGCCCTTGCAGCCCCTGTAACCGCGCCAGGTTGGCGACCGCCCCGATAGTCCCGATCAGACTCCCCGAGGCGCGGATCGGGGCCAGCGCCGCGGCGGCGCGCTTTTCTGCGACGACAGATACATCACTGCTCACGCGGTAGGCGCGGGCCACATGCAACTGCGCGGTCGTGCGGGCAATCACTTCGGTCTCTGGCAGCAAGGCCAGCACTTGCGCGCCGTAGGCGACACAGCCCGTCAGATCGCCGGTGTACAACGCGATGTTGGCCCGGATCGCCGCCACGTTGCCCTGCGTGATCTGAGCTTCGGCGGGAGGAGTGTCTGGCCTGATGCCGCGTTCGGCCTCTTGCAGGCGAACCTCGGCGGCGACCAGATCATTCGTGAACAGCAGCGCAAGGGCGTGGAGGATGCTGAGGAACGGGCGGTCCCGGCGCAGGGCGTCCGGGAGCTGGTTCAGCCAGCTCAGGGCGGTTTGCACCTGCCCGCCGACGATGATCCGCAAGCCGTATTGGGCGATCAGCCGGGCCGCCCGCTCCCCATCGGCGGCGGGCAGGGCGTGCTGCACCGCTTCGGGGATCAGCCCCTGCTGCTCGTACCACGCGCTGGCGCGGTTGTGTAGAGCTGCCACGGTGGTGGGCAGCGCCCGGCGCGTCAGCTGCTGGCGCAGCACCTCGGCAAACAGATGATGGTAGCGATACCATTGGCGGTCCTCGTCCAACGGCACGACAAATAGGTTGGCCCGATCCAACTCCGCCAGCATTTCATGACTGGACGGGTCCTCGGCGCTTCGCCAGGGAAGATCCGGCGCTGACCCATCGGCGGCGCGAGGGCCAGCCAGGAGCGCATCACACAGCGGGCCGCACATGCGGTCCAGGATCGCGGTCTGCAAGAGGAAGGTCTGGATGGCCTCCGGCTGGTGCGCGAAGACCTCGGCGGCCAGGTAGTCCACGATGTAGCGATTGCTGCCGCTAAAGGTGCGAATAAAACCTGCACGGTCGTGGTGGTCGCGCATCGCCAGCGCGGCCAACTGCAACCCGGCGATCCAGCCCTCGGTGCGCGCCTCCAGCGCGTCCAGATCGGCCCCGGTGAGCGCCAGCCCCATCACCTCATTAAGAAAGGTCGCGGCTTCGTCGGGCGTGAAGCGCAGATCGGCGGCGTGCAGTTCGGTCACCGCCCCGTTCGCCCGCAGGCGGGCCAGCGGCAAGGGCGGATCGGCGCGGGTCAGCAGGACCAGATGGAGCGTGGGCGGGAGATAGTCGAGCAGCCAGGCCAACGTGGCGTGGATGGCGGGCGTCGTGATGACATGATAATCATCGAGGACCAGGACGCTGTCGGGTACGGGGGTGCGGGTGGTGGCAGCGCTGAAGGCGTTCAACACCCCCGTCAGGATGTGGTCGATCGGCGGCGGCTGGGGTGATTGGAGCAGGGTGAGCGCCGTGGTGCCGACTCCCGGCGCGACGCCGTCGAGGGCGGCGATGACATAACTCCAAAACCGCAGCGGGTCATTATCAGTCGGGTCGAGCGAGACCCAGGCGCAGAGGGGGGCAGGCGGGGCCACCGTGGCCCGCCAGGCACTCAGCAGCGTGGTCTTGCCACAACCTGCCGGAGCGGCGATCAGGGTCAGTTTGCCCCGCAGGCCGCTTTGGAGCCGGTCGAACAGGCGGGGGCGGTCCACCAGGTGCGCCCGGGCGGGCGGGACAAAGAGTTTGGTGGTGAGCAGGGTGGGGGGCGGAAGTGGCGTAGGCGGAGGGTAGGGCACCAGGGGCGCGGAATTGACGACGGCGGTCGCCAACAGGGCGGCGGCGTGGGTGAGCCGATCGAGCGAGAGATCGGACGTCTTGCCGAGATAGGCCCGGTGCAGGGTCCCCTGGGCCGTGTGATAGGCTTTCCAGTACCCGCCCCCGCGCGCCCGCGCCTCCTTGCGGGCGGTAAACTTCCCGGCGGGACTGGTAAAGGCGAAGGTGGTCGCGCTCTCCAGCCAGGCAAACCACGCGGGACTGCCCACCGGGATTAGGCGGGGTGGGTCGGCGGGGATCACCAACGTGGCCCCCTCGACCCGTGCAGCTGTGCGTGCCATCGCGGTAACTCCCCCCCTGTTGGTGATTGTTGGGGATCGTGGGGAACGCGCCCCCAATCCGCCGCCGGGCGGGCCGGCCTGCGCGGCCCACAGCTACGGCGACTCAGCACCGATTGTCTGGCGCGCACCCATTGTACCACGATTAGCCATCGGCATGTTAGGTCCCGCCAAAGGACGCCAGCGTCGTAAGCACACACGATGGGCGCTTCTCCGCCCGGAAGCCATTTGTAGCGTATCCGACCTCTTACGACCCATTAAGCTGGGGCGCTCTATCGCTGAACACCGTTGCGTGCTGGGGCGGTAGCGCGTCTGCCTGCTTTATGTGGTTCCCTATAATCCCCCTCCCGATCCTCCGGGGATCTCCCCCTCCGGGGGACGCTCACGCCCATTGGCCCGGTGTATAGTAAGGCCAACGACGGAAAATCTTACCTATCGCTCAGGGAGCAGGTCGTGTAGTCGCCCACCCCCAGCCCATCCCGGCCTGCGCACTCGCCTCATAGAGTGCCCGCAACGGATATCAAGCAGAGGAAAGACCCAACCATGAACACCGTATCCATAAACAAGGTGCAGATCCAAGTGCTGCGATTCCCGAAGTCCCTGTCTGGCGTCGACAGACCCGATCCCCTACTCCCCACATGGCGCGAGGATACCTCTCCCCGGCGGAGTGATTAACCCCACGCCTTCTTGCTGCGTGATACACTCGGCGGATCCAGGAGACGAGCATTCACCCCAATCAGGCGGCGCAGCACACATACGGTTCGCTAAGCCCCCCGACGAGATGTAACGTCGCGCGATAAGCACTCGAAGAGCTGGAGGCCCACCAGCAGCGCGGCGGCCAAGCCGCGCCCGATCCATGGGCCGGAGCGCAGGTGAGACAGCTCGCCGCCCACCTGCGCTCCGGCGATAGCCCCGACCGCAGTGGTTGCCCACCGACGTTCGTCGTGCGCCGCGCAGACCAGGCGCGAGCGGCGCGGGCAATTGTCACCACTTTGTAACCTTTAGACACCGACCTGTTTACCGGCGCAGGCTATACTTGAGGACAGTGGACTACCCACCACTGTAAAGGAGCCTGCCATGCGCCAGCAATCAACACTCCCCGAAGTACCCCGCCCCGAAGCGGGGACCACTGGGATACACCCGGCAGATGCGGAGCTAGCCGACGACGGCGCGCGCAATTCGCGGATCCTCGAGGGGGCGGATGAACCAGCCAACTGGCCTGCCGCCTGGCGGCACAAGCTGACTACAGCGGAAGCCGCGCTGCAAGCCGTCCACTCCGGGCAGCGGGTCTACCTCGGCGGGGGCTGCGGCGAGCCGCTCGTGCTGGCCCAGGGCCTCGCCGCGCGCGCCCCTGAGCTAACCAACGTCGAGATCATCCAGATCCTCACTGCCGGGCACGCCGCTTACGCCGACCCTGCCCTGGCCGCCGCCTTCCGCGTCAACGCGCTCTTCATCGGGGCCAATGTGCGCGACGCGGTCCAGGCGGGCCAGGCCGATTTCACCCCGATCTTCCTGTCCGAGATCCCTCGGCTGTTCCAGGAGGGCCACCTGCCCCTCGACGTGGCCCTGATCTCGGTCTCCCCGCCCGACGCGCACGGCTATTGCAGCTTCGGGGTGGAGGTGGGCGTGACCAAGCCCGCCGCCGAGAGCGCCCGGCTGGTGATCGCCGAAATCAACCCAAACATGCCGCGCACCTGGGGCAACTCGTTTATCCATCTGAGCCAGATTGATGCGTGTGTGCTGGTGGACTATCCCCTGCCCGAGTTGCCGCCGAGCACCTCTACCCTGCTGTACCGCCAGATCGGCCAGACGATTGCCGACCTGATCCCCGATGGGGCGACCTTGCAGATGGGCATCGGCGCAATCCCCAATGCCGTGCTCGAGTATTTGGGTGACAAGCACGACCTGGGGGTCCATAGCGAGATGATCTCCGACGGGATTATTGATCTGGTGGAACAAGGGGTGATCACCGGGCGGCGCAAGAGCTATCTGCCCGGCAAGATCGTGACCGGCTTCATGCTCGGCACCCAGCGGCTGTATCGCTTTGTGCATGACAACCCGATTATCGAGATGCGGACCACCGATTACACCAACGATCCGTTTATCATCAGCCGCAACGACCAGATGGTGGCGATCAACGCGGCGCTCCAGGTGGACCTGACCGGCCAGGTCTGCGCCGACTCCATCGGGACGCGCTTCTACAGCGGCGTGGGCGGTCAGGCCGATTTCCTGCGGGGCGCGGCGCGGGCCAGAGGCGGCAAGCCGATCATTGCCTTACCGTCGACCGCCCTGAACGGCACGCGCTCGCGGCTCGTGGCGGTGCTGGACCCCGGCGCGGGCGTGACGGCCACCCGCAACGATGTTCATTATGTGATCACCGAATATGGGGTGGCCCAACTCTATGGGAAGAGCGTGCGCCAACGCGCCGACGCGCTGATCGCGATCGCGCATCCCGACTTTCGCGCCGAACTGCGGGCCGCAGCCCGGACGCGGCACCTGTTGTAGCGCGGGACGGCACTCTGCCGCCCCATTCGCGCTCCCCAGTCCCGGATCGCTGATCCGGCGGCGGGTGGGTGATCCCAGGCACCCAGCACAAAGGATAGACGGCATATAATGGACCCTAGCTATACGACGATTGACGGCAACGAGGCGGTGGCCCGCGTGGCTTATCGCCTGAATGAAGTGCTCGTGCTCTTCCCGATCACGCCCTCCTCGCCGGTGGGCGAGTGGCGCGACGCCTGGGCCACCGAGGGCCAGCCCAATAGCTGGGGGACTGCCCCGCCGTGGTCGAGATGCAAAGCGAGGCAGGCGCGGCGGGGGCTGTGACATGGGGCCGGGCCAGACGAGATGCTACAATACGCCAAACTTCACAGGATAAGATACGCCGGGGGCGGCCTTCGGCTGAACCGGCGACCTGCCACCGCGACAAAGGAACACTGATGCCCAAAACACCCAAGCCCCCCGCGCGCGACGGCTGGCAAAAGAGCCTGGCGCGCCTCCCGCGCCGCCCGCAACTCGTCATCGTCGGCGGCATCCGCCCATTAGGGCTGTATATCCGCGAGAATCGCCAGACCCTCCAGCCGCAGGTGGCGATCTGGCTGGAAGAGGGGACCGAATATGTGCGCGCCGCCCAGGTGCTCGCCCCGTCGGCCACCGCCGAGGAGCGCCTGACCCAATCGCTGGCGGAGCTGGTGGCGGCGCTTTCCCACCCCGTGCCCATGCCGGAGCCGCCCACTCCCCAGCGAGGCTTGCCCGCCCGGGTCGTGGTCAACGATGCGGCGCTGGCCGAGGCCGCCCGCGATCTGCTGGCCCCGTTCGATATCCCGGTGGAGTATGCCGAACACATCCCGGCCTTTGAGGAAGCCTTCCTCAGCATGTCGAGCGCCGTAGGGGCGCGGGACGACGGGCCGCCAGCGCCTTTTGCCTGGGCGATTGACGAGGCCCTGTTGCCGCCCCTCTACACGGCGGCGGCCAGCTACTGGCGGCGGGCACCCTGGGACTACCTGGGCAGCGACCTCCCCATCGGCATCGAACTGGGCCGCTACGGGCCGCAAGCCGGGGTAGACACCCTCTATGCGGTCGTCCTGGGTAACGCGGGCGAGGTGTTCGGCGTGGCCTTCTATTATGCGCTGGAAGGGTTCACCCGCACGCTGGAGCAAGGGCTGGAGGACAGCGAGCAGGAGGTGGCACCCGAAGACGCGGCGACGGACGAAGAAATAGACGACGTCGTCGAGATGCTGCGCCAGATGGGCGCGCCGGTGCAGGATGTGCCACCGGAGGAGCTGCGCCGGATGGTCGGGGGGCTGCTAGCGACACAGGGGGGGCGCGGCGGGGGCAGCGGACGCCCCGATGAACGAGGAGGACTACCGCACGGCCATCGAACACAGCTTGGTCGTCTTTTTCGATACGGCAGAGACCAGCGACCCCTTCTACCTGGAGTGGTTGGAGGATCACCACCTGAAGTTCGCCTCGCGCAACGCCGTGCCCTCGTTCCACCGCATGGTCGAGCACAGCGGGCCGATCCCCCCCACCCCCCAGGAGGTCGGGGCGCTCACGCTGGCGCTGGAAGCCCTGAACGCCTTCTTCAGCGCCCAACGGGGGGCCATTCTGCGCCGCTATCCACCCGGGTTGATCGTGCTGCCCCAGGCCCAGACAGATCACATCGAGTATGTCACCCGCGTCAACAACCCCCAGGCCAACGGCCCGAA
>JBBSEL010000047.1:0-11004 GCA_038239755.1 Chloroflexia bacterium
CGCTGATCCACACCGCCGGGGTGTTCCAGCCCATCCCGCCTGCCGGATCGGGCACGCCGGGCGCCACCCCGCCCGCCACCACAACCCTGGTGTCTACCGTGGTACCGCCCGCGCAAACCGTCACCCCGCCAGGGGGCACCCCGCCTGCGGGCACGCCGACCGCCACGGCCTGCGCGATCCACTTCTCCGACATGGCATCGGGCGATCCGTTCTATTCGGTCGTCCAATGTTTGACCTGCCGGGGGATCATCAGCGGCTATGACGACGGCACGTTCCGCCCGAACCAGCCGATCAGCCGTGGGCAGATAGCGAAGGTCGTTGCCCTCGCTGCCGGGTTCACCGAGACGCCCGGTGCGCCGATCTTCGTTGATGTGCCGCCCGCGCATCCGTTCTACGCCTATATCCAGCGGCTGGCGGCCCGGCAAATCCTGGGCGGCTACAGCGACCCGATCCACTGTCCGGGCGGCGCACCGTGCTTCCAGCCTGCCGGTCCGGTCACGCGGGGCCAGTTGGCGAAGATCGTCAGCCGGGCCGCTGGATGGGAAGATCCCCCCGGCGCGGTCACGTTTGCCGACGTGCCGACCACCCAGCCGTTCTATCCCTACATCGCGCGGATGGTCGGACACAGCATCATGATCGGCTACCCCTGCGGCGGACCGGGGGAACCGTGCGACGCGGCCCAGCATCCCTACGCCCGCCCCGCCGCCGCTAGCACGCGGGGGCAAGCGGTCAAGATGACGGCCCGCGCCTTCCTGCCCGATTGCACCGCGCCCTGAGCCGGAACCCTTTGAAAGCTGAAGGTTTCTGAGGCCCGATCTTAAGGGATATGTATCTTATGGAGTGGGGTCAATAGCCTACCCTGAGACCCGGTTATAACGTGGCGTACGACTGTAGGATATGGCTCTGCCCATTGATGGTGGGGATTCCCCGACGCCTGGGGCACCCGACCATCAATGGACAGAGCCATATCCTACAAGGGGCATCGGCGTTTATGACCAGATCACAGCCTACCCTGCTCCGATCCTGGGCGGATCAAGCGGGAGGTAATCGGATGGTGTGCTGGTCAGGGTACCGGGGTGGCGGTTACTTGCCGGAGAGGAAGCGCACAGCGTCGCGCAACTGGGCAAAGTGGTAGATGATGTAGTCGGCGGCCACGTCGGCGTGGACCTTTTTGCCCGACTGGGTGGGCCAAAAGACGGTCTGCATCCCCACCTGCTGGGCACCGAAGACATCACAGAACATATCGTTGCCGACATAGATCGCTTGATCGGGGCGCACGCCCAGGGCGTCTAAGGCGGAGGCGAACAGGCGCGGGTCGGGCTTGCGGTAGCCATAGTCGCCGGAGACGATCACCGAGGCAAACATCTCGTCCAGGCCGACGAGCCGCAGTTCGGGCACCGCATAGGCGCTCTGGGCATCGCTGACCACCCCCAACGCATAGCGCAGGCGCAGGTCGTCCAGCACCAGGCGCACGTCGGGGAAGAGTTCAAGCCGCTTGCGCGACAGGGCGCGGTGCAGTTCGGCCAGAAACAGGGGGAGCTGATGGAGCTTGTCGGGGGGCAGCCGGGCCAGTTCGCGGGGGGCCGCCTCGCGCAGCAGCGTGCGCCAAACGGCGACCGCGTCGAATTCGGGGTACGGCTCCAGGCTGCGCTGCCGCTGCTCGGCCATGATTCGGAAATAGTGATCACGGATCGCTTCGGGCGTTAGCAGAATGCCCTGGTAATGCAAGAACCGGCTGATGGCACGGTAGATCTTGTCCGGCCACTCGTCGGTCTCGATATCGATCAGAGTGCCGTTCACGTCGAAGAGGATGGCGCGCAAGTCCATTATACCGTTCGCAGGGTGCTCCTGGCCTCCTCAATAAGCCGGCGGCGATGGTGGTCACCGACCCAGTCGTTACGCGCGATCCGCAGCAGGGTCACCGCCATCTGGAAGGGCACCCGCCCGGTGATCGAGCGAAAGGCGCTGTGGCGGTCGGGGAAATGGCAGGCATATTCCCACAGGAAATGCCCGATAAACGGCTCGGCGGCGTACTTATCGCCCGTCGCCTGCAAGAAAGCGTGTTGTAGTTCCCCGGCGATGCGCCCCACATCCCAGACCCGGTCGGCGCGGGCCATCCGCTCCAGGTCAATGGCGATGACCTGCAAACCGGAGCCGAACAGGAAGTTCGCCGGGGTGGCGTCGCCGTGAACCAGCACCTGCTGGTCCTCCCACATGCGCGGCTGGGCCGCCCACCGGTCACGCAGCCAGTAGAATTCCTGCGCGGCATCCCAGCCGAGGGCGTGGCGCTGCTGGAGGTGGCTCACCATCTGGTCCAGATAGTGGCTGTCCATCCCGAAGTCCACCCCCACCCCGTTCGCCGTCCGGTTATGGAGGGTCGCCAGGAAATAGGCCAGGGCGGTCAGCTTGGCGAAGAGCGCATCCCGCTCCCCATGGCGGATCGCACCGTCTAGAAACTGGCTCAGCCGGGGCGCGTCGGAGTATTCCTCCACCAGCACGCTACTCAGCCAGGCGTTGCGGCCCAGTGGGCGGATCACATAGTGGGGATAGCCGTCGAGGCCGTAGCCACGCAGGTGCAGCAGATTGGCGTATTCGCGGTCCAACCGCTGCCGGCTGGATTCGGTGCCGATCTGGTAGGACCGAGCAAAAAACTTGCCCACCACCCGCAACCCGCTGTGGCGCTCCTCGTAGAGATAGGCGGACTCGTGCTCACCGAGGCGAAACACGCGGAAATCGGCGGAGCCGTTCCCGTAGCCAAGCTGCGGCAGGATCTCGGCGTGCAAATAATAGCGCAGCGGGTCGTTCCCCGCCAGGTGTCCCAGGTATTGCAATGTTCGATGGTCCAGTTCTCGATAAATCGGGGATGCAACGAAGGCCCGGTGCCCGCAAATTCTTGATCTGTATAACATAGCAATGTTGATGCCACGAGGGGGTCAACCATCTGATCAGCGGGGGCAGCAGGGTGACGAGCCGGGCGGCGAGCAGCAACACGGGTGCGGTCGATCCATCCGGGTGAGCGATGCGCCGCATACCGGCAATGGCGCTACGATTAGGCGCATCAGCGGTGTTGTTTAATCGTTAGCTAGAGTATAATTGAGGGAACGTCGCAAAGCAGTGGGCAGCGGTTAACATGTCGGGTCTCATCGGTTGCCAAATGACCACCCGCCGATTCACAGGGAAAGAGGAGCGGATATGCAGCAGGTTCCCCACGAGGGGCACGACGACACATGCGGGCTGCCGCAGGTCCGCGCGGTGCGGCGGGGGGTGGTCCTCCTGGGGCTGCTGCTGGGGCTGCTGCTGACCGGCTGCGGCAGTCCGACCCCCACGCTGATCCCCCCGGCGCAACCCGTCGGCGGCCCCCCGCCCACAGCCCCGGTGGGGGTGGCGAACGCGGCCTCCCTGCAACTCTGGGCGGTGCTGCACGGCCACACCGCCCGCGTGCGCACGGTGGCCTTCGCGCCCGATGGGGCGACCCTCGCCACCGGGGCCGAGGATGGCTCGATCCGGCGCTGGCAGCTCAGCGGCCCGCAGCAGATCGACCAGATCAACGAGCCGAAGCAGGATGTCAACAGCCTGGCCTACTCGGCAGATGGCCGCTATCTGGTCAGCGGGATGGGCGGGGGCGGGCTGGACATGTGGGAAGTGGCGACCAAGCAACTGGCCGGGCGCTGGTTCACCGGCGCGGCCACGGTCAGCCACGTAGCCTTTGATCCGCAGGGGCGGTTCCTGGCGGTGGCCTCGACCAACAATGCGCTGGGCCTCTGGCCGCTGCCCGCGATGGACACGCCGCGCATCCTGACCGGCCACGATGGCCTCGTCACCAGCGTCGCCTGGACCGCCGACGGGGCGCTGCTGGCCTCTGGCGGCGCGGATCGCCTTGTGCAGATCTGGAACATGACCGACCAGCAGCCCCTGCGGAGCCTGGTCGTGACCGGCACGGTGGCCGTGACCGATCTCGCCTTCGCGCCGGATGGCGCGACCCTGGCGACCGCGTCGGGCGATGCGGCGGCGCGGCTGTGGCGGGTCGCCGACGGCACGCTGCAACGCGAACTGCCCGGCCCCAGCGAGATGGTCTGGGTGGTGGCCTTTGCCGACGGGGGCCAGGTGCTGGCGACGGGGGCGACCGACGGGAGCGTGCGGCTGTGGCGGACGGCGGATGGCACGCTGCTCAAGACCCTGAGCGGGTCCAGTGCCGGGATCCTGGCGCTGACCTTCGCCCCCGACGGCGCGATCCTGGCCGCCGGGGCGGAGGATGGGAACGTCTACCTGTGGGGCGTGCGCTGATCACCTAAGAAGGGATCTGCCGCCCTGGCTCACAAGGCAGGCAGACCCCCCGTTTGGAAAATACATACGCCCTGCCAAGGGGCGAACGGTCAGTCTATTCGCCCCCCGCCCCTATTCGCCAAACCAGGCGTAGGAGCCGACCTTTTGCAACGGGGTGGAAACGGGTGGCTCCTCGCAGCGATCCCCGATCTGGGCGGTGAAGGCCTGGAACGCCGAGAAGGTGACCAGCGGGCTGCTGCCGTCGGGGGTGTCGGTGGTGGCAAGATGGACGAAACTCACCCCATCTTCGAGCTTAAACGTGGCGTAATGGAGACCGGGCGGCTTCTCACGGTCCAGTTGCTCAAACACGCGGGTGATATAGCTCTCGTTCTCGGCGGCGCGGTCGGCTTTGACTTTGTAGCGAACCATCATCTGTTTCATCGGGGATCTCCTTCGGTTAAGGCGAGATCGCGCATCACGTAGCGCGCATAGCGGTAATCACGGATCAGGGCGATCTGCGCGTCCTGCCAGGTGATCAGCACGAAATAGACCGGCGAGGCCGTGGATTCGTGGGCATCGTAGACCAGGATGGCCGGGCGTTGCTCCACCTCGCCCAGCGCCAGCCGCCAATCGTCTGATAGATCGTAGCGGTGAAAGTAGTCGCCCACGTCCACGCGGCCCTGGCGCGTTGCCCGGTTGACCAGATCCAGCCGCACCTCGTCGGCCAGCAGGGCGCGCACCGCGTCAAAGTCGCGGGCGTTGAACAGGTCGATGTAGTGAGCCAGCAGGCCACGCTGCTGCTCGTCCAGCGGCGTTCGCGCCGTCCCATTGGCCCGTTTGGACAGTTCCCGCAGCCGCCCCCGCCCGCGATGCAGGGCCGCTTTGATCTCCGGGATCGTCGCGTCGAGTAGTTCAGAGATGTCGGCCAGGGAACAGCCCATCACGTCTTTCAGGATGACGCAACTGCGCTGCTTCGGCGCGAGCTGGAGGAACACCGAGAGGGCCACGGCGACCAGTTCTTGCTCATCCAGTTGCGGGTCGGGTTCCGCCGGGAGCGCCTGTTCGTCCAGGTACTCCAGGTGCTGGTGGTGCTTGGCCCGGCGGAGGTAGTCAATCGCCTTATTGTGCGCGATCCGAAAGAGCCAGCCACGCATGTTCACGACGGTGGTGGTGGGCAGGGCAGCATAGGCCTTGACCAGCGTGTCTTGCACCACGTCTTCGGCGTCCACGACCGAGCCGATCATGCGCGCACAGTAGCGGTGCAGTTCCGGGCGGATGTCTTGCACCAGGGTTTCAAAGTCGGCCAGATCGTGCGGCGGGCGCGGGAGGGTGGAAGCAAGCAACGGGGTCGTCATCGATCTCTATCCCTTATCCGATAGCCGCACCGGCGGCATCCAGCGCGGTCAACCCCTGGTGGCTGAGGGCGAACGCATTGCCCCGGCGGTAGGCCGGGTCGGTGAGCAGGGTGACCACCCAGCGTCCGACTTGATCCGCCGTCATGGGGGGGCCGAAGCGGGCCAAAAAGGCCTGTTCGCTGATCCCCTGCTGCGCGGCATAGGCCGTGGCGGCGGCGTGCCCTAGCTCGGTGGTCCCTATGAGCTGCCGGGGGATCAGCGCGACAAAGCGGATGTCACGGTGCAGCGCGTCGGCTTCCTGCTGCAAGTAGTGGGCAAGGAGCCATTGCATCCGCTTCGCCCCGGCGTAGCTGCCGGAAAGCGCCGACCCCCCGACGGCGGCCCCGCTCGACATGATCACGACGACACTGCCGGGAGCCAGCGGCAGCAAGAGCGCTTCTTTGCCAAAGGTGAAGGCCATGCGCACATCGGTGTCCCAATTGCGCGAAAACTCTTCCCAGGATTGCCGGTGGACGGGGCCGAGCGAGGGGATGGCCCCGGCGTTGAGGATGAGCAGATCCGGGCGGACGGTGCGCAAGGTGTCGGGCGCGGTCTGGGGGTCGGCCACATCACCGACCAGGGTTTGCACCCCGGCCACCTCGTGCTTGAGCTGATCGAGCGACCCGGCATTCCGCCCCAGCGCCCACACGGTCGCGCCTTCTGCCGCCAGCGCCTGGACGATGCCCCGGCCCAACCCCCCGGCTCCCGCCGGTAACCAGGGCGGTTTTACCCTCTAACTGTTGCATACGAGCCTCCTTAAAAGTGGTGAAAACGTGGTGTTCACTCTATACGACGCGAAGGAGACCCCAAAGGATTCGGTTTTCCCACGGAAACGGCCCGGAAGATCGAAAAGTCGGAGGGAGTTTCGCCTATTATACTCCGCTGGGCAAGCCCGGTGATCGGCCCCGCAAGGTGGTATACTGGCGGGCGAGGGGCGGCACGGCCCATGCGGCCCCGGTCCCTCGCTAACCCTCACCTACAAAGGAGCCACTAAAGGAGCCACGCCGATGAATCTACAACGCTTTCCCCGCTATCCCCTGACTTTTGGCCCCACCCCGATCCACCCCCTGCCCCGCCTGAGCGCGCACCTCGGCGGGCGGGTGGAACTGTTTGCCAAACGTGATGACTGCAACAGCGGCCTGGCCTTCGGGGGCAACAAGACCCGCAAGCTGGAATACCTCGTCCCCGACGCGCTCCAGCAGGGCTGTGACACGCTGGTGACCATCGGCGGCATCCAGTCGAACCACACCCGCCAGGTGGCCGCTGTGGCCGCCCACCTGGGCCTGAAATGCGTCACCGTGCAGGAGAGTTGGGTCAACTGGCCCGACAGCACCTATGACCGGGTGGGCAATATTTTGCTGTCGCGGATCCTGGGGGCCGACGTGCGGCTGGTGGACGAGGGCTTCGGCATCGAATTCAAACAAAGCTGGGAGCAGGCATTGGCCGATGTGCGCCAGGCCGGGGGCACCCCCTATGCGATCCCCGCCGGGGCCTCCGACCACCCGCTGGGCGGGCTGGGCTATGTCGGGTTTGCCGAAGAGGTACGGGCGCAGGAGGCGGAACTGGGCTTCACCTTCGACTATATCATCGTTTGCTCGGTGACGGGCAGCACCCAGGCGGGCATGGTCGTGGGCTTTGCCGCCGATGGGCGCGCCGCGCAGGTCATCGGCATTGATGCCTCGGCCAAGCCCGCCCAGACCCACGCCCAGGTCCTCCGCATCGCCCAGCAAACGGCGGATCTCGTGGAGTTGGGCCGCCCGATTGGCGAGGCCGATGTGGTGCTCAACCCCCGCTATGCCTACCCCGAATATGGCCTGCCCTCGCCGGAGACGCTGGAGGCGATCCGCCTGTGCGCCCGGCTGGAAGGGATGGTGACCGACCCGGTCTACGAAGGCAAGTCGATGCAAGGGATGATCGATCTGGTGCGCCGGGGCGAGATCCCGGCAGGGTCGCGTGTGCTCTATGCCCATTTAGGCGGGGTGCCCGCCCTCAACGGCTACAGCTTCTTGTTCCGCAATGGGTGAGCGCCGAAAGGGCCACGGCGAAGGGCAAAAGAGAACCCCCGCTTAGGGGAGCGGGGGTCTCAATACCAGGAGGAGCATGACAGCGATTTTTTTCATTTGTTTGGTCTGACCCTAGTATAGCAGCAGGCGCTGGGGGGCGGAATGGTCTGATGGTCCCGACTTAACGAGCCGTTAGTCCCGAAGCGCGCCGTTGGGAAGCGGCCTGCTTCCCAACGGGTGCCCGGAGGTCAGCGCGCCGTAGAGGCCGACCGGGAGCGGCCCCGGCGGCGCAGCGCCCAGCCTCCCAGCAACAGCAAGCCCGCCAGCCCCCCCACGTCCCCTAGCGCGGCGAGGGAGAAGGCCCCGCCCGTCTGGGGCATACCAGGGGCCGGAGTGGCAGGGAAGGTGAAGGCGTTGAGTAGATTAGTCGCGGCAGCGTCGCGGGTACCCAGCGGGGGCACGTCCCAGCGCGTCTCGATGAACTTCAGGATCGAGGTGGTATCGTACTGGGTGTGATCGATGAAGCCGCGTTTGGCATAGGGCGAGATGATAATCGTCGGGACGCGCGTGCCTGGCCCCCAGCGATCTTCAACCGGCGGCGCAACGTGATCCCAGAAGCCGCCGTTTTCGTCGTAGGTGATGATGATCGCGGAATCGGCCCAGTAGGGGCTTTGCTGCACGGCCTGGACCAGATCGGCCACATGCTGCTGGCCGCGCACGAGGTCGGCATAGCCGGGATGCTCGTTGTCGGCCCCGATGGCCTTGATAAACGACACCGAAGGCAGGTCGTTGGTGCTCAGGGCACGCCGGAAGTCTTGCTCGTCCTTCAGGTGCGCGGCTTTGGCGGCGGTGCCGTCGGCATAGTTGGCGAAGTAGTTAAACGGCTGGTGGTGGAACTGGAACAGCGGATCGGGATGCCCGGCCAGCGCATCGTTCCACCCCCCGGAGTACCAGGCCCAGGAGAGGCCCGCCGCACTCAAGCGGTCGCCAATCGTGGGCATCGTTTGCAGGGGCAGCAGTTGGGCGGTATCGGTGATACTGGCCGGGTGGGGCGTGTTCACGGTGTACGACGTATTCACCGCGTAGCCGTCGGGGGTCACCGCCCCGTCTTTGACGAGCTGGCCCTGCGCGTCCAGTTGGATGTGCTTGCCCGCCGGGGCATCCGGCCAGACGGGGGTGCAGGCGCACACCAGCCACATGTGGTTGAGAAAGGAGGTGCCGAAGGCGGCGTGGAAGAAGTTATCGGCCAGGGTATATTGCTGGGCAAGCTGGCCTTCGGGCAGGTTGGTGGCATTATAGTAGCCCATGACCAGCCCGGCAGCAGGGCTGTGGGCGACAAACTGATCCATTTTGCCCCCGTCGATTTGCGCCTGCTCCTGATAAAAGCCGGAGGGCAGGTCACCGATCTTCTGGTCTGCCGACACATACGGCCCCAGGTCAAACGGCTGCACCGGCAGGGTGGCCGGGAAGCGGGGATCGGGGCCGGGCGGTTTCAAGGTCGAATTCCAGGGTTGCGGTAGCACGCTATACAGCTGCCCCGACGGATTCGTCTGGGCAATCGTGCTGGCCCCGGCTGGCCCGTGGGCACCGGGGAACGGGCCATAAAGGCTGTCGAAGCTCCAGTTCTCCTGATAAATGACGATGAGATGGTTGATCGGGTTCGCGCCACCAGGAGCCGCCGCGGCAGAGGCGGCAGGAGCCAGGCTGCTGGCGATCAAGAGTAAGAGCACGGTGAGCAACCGCCCGGTCAGGTGTAATTTCTGCATGGGACTCTCCTTATACGTTCACTGTATCCCCCGGTCTGTTGCATTCTGGCCGCAGCAATGACAGACCTGGAGGGCGGGGATCTCCCCCGCCGCCCGGTGCGGCGGGCGGTGAGGTCACGCCGTCACCTCTCTATACCGGATCACCCGGCAGATTATTCCCGGCGATCCAAAAGTCGTGATCCCCGGTGCGCCAGAATCGGGCTGTGTTCGCCAGGCCGGTGTGGTATGCTAGATAAGTGGGACGGGGCGGGAATAAAATCGCCCCCTGGTGAGTCTATAAGCAGGGAAGGATGATCCGCTACCGCGCGCAGCGCCCGGACGCCCGGTGGGGATGAGGTAGACACGTGCCCGGACACGACCAGCCGATGTCCTTTGAACAGGCGGTTTTGCCGCACCTGGCGGCGGCGTATAACCTGGCGCGCTGGCTGACTCGCAGCGATCAGGACGCCGAAGATGTGGTCCAGGACGCCTATCTGCGCGCGCTGCGCTTTTTTGGCGGCTTTCACGGCGGGGATAGTCGCTCCTGGCTGCTGACCATTGTGCGCCACAGTTGCTACACCTGGCTGCGGCAACAGCACGCCTACGAACTGAATACGGTGTTTGACGAAGAATTGCACAGCCCCGAGTGCGCCTCTGACCCGGAACGGCTGCTGATGCAGCGGGCCACGACCGAGACGCTGCGGGCGGCCCTGGAGGCGCTGCCGGTGGAGTTCCGCGAAGTGGTGGTGCTCCGCGACCTGGAAGGGTTTTCGTACAAGGAGATCGCTGTGATCGCCGATATTCCGCTGGGCACGGTCATGTCCCGGCTGGCGCGGGCACGCAAACGGCTGCAACAGGCCCTGCTGGTCCAGGCAGGCAAGGAGGGCTGACGTGAACTGCACCGAAACGCAAGGGCTGCTTTCCGGCTACCTGGATGGGGAGCTAGATCTGATTCACAGCCTGCGCATCGAGCAACACTTGCAGACCTGCGCAGACTGCACGCGGATCTACCAGCAGCAGCAAGCCTTGCAAACGGCGCTGCGGGCGGGGAATCTGTCGTACGCGCCCCCGCCGATGCTGGCAAAGCGGATTCAGCGCGCCGTGCACCAGGCCGAGGAGCCCACCCGTCCCGCGCCCTGGAGTTGGCCCTGGCGCACGTTCAGCCTCGCCGCCGCCCTAAGTCTGCTGGTATTAGTGACCGCCGGGCTGCTGCTGCGCGGCGGGCCGGTGCCGGGACCTGAGAACGCGCTGGCTCAGGAAGTGCTGGCGAGTCACGTCCGCTCGTTGATGGTCACCCACCTGACGGATGTCACGTCCACCGATCAGCATACCGTCAAGCCCTGGTTCGATGGGAAGATCGCCTATGCCCCGCCGGTGGTCGATCTGGTCGCGCAAGGGTTCCCGTTACGCGGGGGCCGCCTGGACTACGTGGACAACCAACCGGTCGCGGTGCTGGTCTATGGCCGGGCGCTCACCGGCGGCGAGCAAACCGCCGTGCGCGGCTACCTGGCCGCGCGCTACGGTCTGCCCCTCAGCCTGCCCAGCGTGGCCGGGCTGGTCGGCTGGTGGCACGCCGACTTGCTAACCGCCACTTATGCC
>JBBSEL010000048.1:0-10886 GCA_038239755.1 Chloroflexia bacterium
AACGGCGCGGTCCTCCTGACGGGCTGCCTCCTGGCGTTGGCCGCCCAGACCGACCGCGACTTCGCCCTCTGGGTGGTGGACAACGGCTCCACCGACGGATCGCTGGCCCTGCTCGACGCGGCAGGCCCCCGGCTCGCCAACGGGGCCGCCGTCCACCAGCGCCGCCTCTCCAGTAACCGGGGCTTCGCCGCTGCCAACAACCTCGCCTTCACCGAAATCCTCGCGGCGGGCGAAACGCCCTATCTCGTCGCCCTCAACAACGACACCGCCGCCGCGCCCGGTTGGCTGGCCGCCCTCGTCGCGGCAGGGGAGGCAGGCGGGCCGCGCTGCGGCATGGTCGCCTCAACGATGGTCTTTGCGGGCCGCCCCGACTGCGTCCAGTCGGCGGGCATCGTGTTGCACCGCGACGGACTGGCCCTCGACCGGGGCCTGGGCTGGCCCACCGCCCGGCTGCCCCAGGACGTGGCCCGCCCGGTGTTCGGCCCCAGCGGCGGCGCGGCCCTCTACCGGGCCGCGCTCTTACGTGATGTCGGCGGGTTTGACGAACGCTTCGGCAGCTATCTGGAGGATGTGGATCTGGCCTGGCGTGCCCGGCTCTACGGCTGGGATGCCGCCTGGGCACCCCAGGCGCTCGTCCGCCACGCCGTCTCGGCCACCGGCGGGCAGGAGTCGCCCTTCAAGAATTATCACCTGGCCCGCAACCGCATCTGGACCATTGCCAAGAACCTGCCGACTGGCCTGTTCCTCCGCTGGGCACCGCTTATCGCCCGCTATGATGCGCTGGCCCTCGGTTATGCCGTCCTCCGCCGCGACCCGGCCATCATCCGGGGGCGGCGTGACGCGCTCCTGGGCCTCGCCCCCGTCCTGCGCGACCGCGCCGCGATCCAGGCCCGCCGCCGCCGCTCCGACCCCGCCCTGGCCGCGCTCATGGCCCCCGCCCTCAGCCCCCGCCAATCCCTCCGCGCCCGCACCCGCCTCAACGCCCTCCTGGCCGAGTGAATGGCCCCCTCTGTGAGGAGTCGAAAGGGGTGAGCCGCTATGGCTCACCCCCAACTATTTGTACACATCTGGCACAGCGGCTTAACGGTCGGGCCGCGCCCGGCCCCGTCGCCGTGCCGCGACCTGTAACGCCGCCCCGATGATCAACACCAGCCCGGCCACGAGCAGCCCCACCAGGTCCGCACCACCCGCCCCGGCGCGGGGGAGATCGGGCGATGGAGCACGGCCCGATGGCGCACCCTGCGCCCCCGTCCTGGGCACCTGCGGCAAGCCCGTCGCGGTGGGCAACGCCGGGGACGCCGACGGCGGTGCCACCCCGATCAGCGGGGTATCCGCAGGCAGGGGTGCCGGTGTCGTTGGCGGCAAGGGCGTTGGTGTCTCGCTGGGCGGTAACGCAGTATCGGTGGGTAACGGCGTGTCGCTCGGCGGCGGAGTCGGGGAGATCGTCGGCGTGTCGCTGGGCGGCAAAGGGTAGGGGGTATAGGTCGGATACGGGGTATAGGTAGGGTAGGGGGTATAGGTCGGATACGGTGTGACGGTGGGGATGAGGGTATCGGTGGGCGGCGGGGTGTGGGTCGGCAGCACCCGCGTCGCGTGGGGCGGCGCGGTGGGCACCTCCGTCGGCAGGGGCGTATTCCCTGGTCCGGGGGTGGGCGGTCCTCCGATGGGTGTCTCGGTCGGGGCCAACTGGTAACAGGTGGACGATCCGCCGCCGATGGCCCCATCCGGCCAGCGAGCCTGCACCGTGATCTGGCCGTATGGCCCGCGATAGCTCTGGGTGAACCCGGTGAAGCTCGTCGTCAGCCCCGGGTCGCCGCAGATGCCAATGAGGGTCACGCTCACCACCGGCGGCCCGGTTCCCCGGTCTTCCAGGTCCACGAAATATTCCCGGTCACAATTGCTGTAGTACGTACACGAGACCGCCACCCGTCCGGCGGGCACGGGGGTAGCCGTGGCCCCCGGCGTGGCGCTGGCGGCGGGTGTGGCCGTAGCAACCTGCGCGACAGGGCCGGGGCGTGGCGCAGCGGTGGTGCTCTGGCTCGCCCCGGCCAGCCAGAGCAGGAGCATGCACAGGCCGAGCCATCGGAAATGATAGCTCGGCCAATAGTGACGGGCCGGGCGCGGCCCATGCGGGTACACGACCTGTTGTAGGGTCCTCATGATGTCGTCCTCCCTGAATAAGGCGTCTCGGTTGGACTCTAACTGACTTACCCCCTAGCAACAAGACAGCCGTCCACCGCTATCTCACGTAATACTGTCGTGTGTCCTGTACCGCCTGCTCCCCCACCTTCACTCCCACCCTCAGCGTCCGCGACAGCTTGTCGGCCCCGGTGTTGACAGTGAAGGTGATCCGGTATTGCGCCGCCAGGCGGTCGCCCACCTGGGTGTAGAGACCGGCCAGGGCTGCCGGGTCGGCGGTGGTCAGCAGCGCGCCTCCCGTTTGCTGGGCCACCTGGGCCAGCGTTTGCGGGTTGAACGTGGCCGACTGAAGGCCCACCACATAGATCGGCACCCCCGACCGCAAGGTGGTGGTCATCACGTCGTCCAGGCTGCTCGTCTTGCTGGCGCTATCCGGCGCGGCGCTGAGCAGGATGATCGCCCGCCGCCCGCTTTCGCCTGCGGCCTGTTGCACCCCCAGCTTCAGCCCGTCCCACAATGCCGCGCCGCCTTTCGCCGCCAGCCCGCTCACGCCCGTTTTCACCCGTTCGCGGCCTACGGTGAACGCCTGCACCACCTGGGCGGTATCGTTGAACGTCGCTAATCCCAGGCTGTCGCCCGGCGGTCGCCCGTCAATGAACCCGTTGACCGCCGCCTTCACCGCGTCTAACGGTGTCCCGGCCATTCCGGCGCTCGTATCCATCACCAGGAAGGTGGAGATCGGCTCCGGCTGCGCGCTCAGGTCGGTATACTGGAAATCCCCGACCGCCTGCCCATTGTTCGTGATCGCCCACTGGTCCGGGGTCAGCCCGACCACCGCGCGACCATCGGCGCTGAGCACGTTGCAATAGACCACGATCTGGGGGTACTGGCGCGCGTCCACCTGGACCACGCGCACCTGATCCACACTCGCGGCCACCGGCGGGGCAAAGGCCGGATCGACGGTCACGCTGGGTCCGGCCTCGACCGTCGGCACCTCTGCGGTGGGGGTCGGGGCAAGGGTGACCGACTCGACCGGCGTTTCGGGCAGCGGGGTCCCGGCCTGGCCGGCGAACAATGCCCCCAGGTTGAGCGTCTGGTCGGCCACCACCAGCCCCAGGATCACCGCCGACACCACGATGACCAGCCCGAACAGGGCCAACACGCGCATCAGCGGGTTGGGCTTTTTCTCGCCCCCGCGGATGCGCTGCATCGGCACCGCCTGCATCTGCCCCTTCGTCGCCCCGGCCAGCCCGGTCAGCGCTGCGCTCAACTGCTCCACGCTCCCGTAGCGCGCCGCCGGGTCGGCCTGCAACGCCGTCGCCAGCACGCCCCCCAGCAAGGGTTCCAGGTTCGGGAACAGTGGGAAGTTTGCCACCACCACGCCGGACACCGGTCGCCCCCGGCTGTCGATATACGGTTGCGGAGTCGGCAGCCGGTCGGCGGCGGGTGGGGGCATCCCGGTCGCCAGGAAGAACATGATCGCCCCGAACAGATAGACATCCGAACGTCCATCCAATGTCCCGCCCGCCTGCTGCTCCGGCGGAGAGAACACCCCCGCCCGCACCTGCTTGTCCATCGTATCGGGCGGAACCACAATAGCGATATGCCCGGCATCATCTACGGTGAGCGTTTCGGGCGACCAGTAGCGGGTTGGCAAGAGCAGCCCGCGCTTCTTGTTCTCCATGCACATCCGCAGCCCGTACTCGATGATCTGGATCGTCGGCATGACCCCCACGGTGCCGATGAAGTTGCGCAGGTTCAAGCCCCCCAGGCCGATGTTGCTCATGTAGAAGGCGATGTTGTTCGCCATGAACGTGGGCTTGACCCCTTTGCGCACCCCACCGATCAGGTCGCGTTCGGGGCGGATCAGCACCATGTTGCCGCGCTTTACGTCGGTCGCCATCAGCAGGGTACTGGTTCCCTGGGCGAACAGCGAGATCACCCGGTAGCGCCCGCCGATCACCTGCCCGACCAGCCCCTCGTAGCCCACCGCCACCCGGTTACTGGTCGGCACCTGGGTCGGTTTGTTGTGATGGCTCGGCCCATCCAGGGGCGGGCGCAGGCTCGACAGATCCGCCCCTTCGGCGGGCGATGTTGGGCGGGCGGCCATCGGCCTCGTGGTCACCGTGGAGGTAGGGGCCGGCGCCGGGGTTGCTTCCGGCCCAAACGCGGACACGAACGGGGGTAGATCCACTGCAGGGGTGGGAGCCGCCGCCCCCGCACTGTCAAAAATTGGGCGGGGTAGGCGTTCGGCCACCGTTTCGCCACGGGCCGTCACGCTGGGGCGGCGGGCAAACAGCGCCTCTTCGCCCTCGGCAATCAGCGCGGCTTCGTCGATCTCCATCGGCGGGGCGGCCTCGGTCGGGCGGCGCAGCCCGGTCAACCCTCCGCTGCCGGGCCGCTCGTAGGTGGGAGGCGGCGGCGCGGTCCCGCTGTGCAACGCGATCAGCGCCTCCCGCGCCACATGGTACTCCGGGTTGATCGCCAGCGCGTTCTCCAACGAGATTTCGCGGTCCTCGCGTTCGTCCACCACCGTGCTCAACCAGTACCAGGCGTCGGCGTTCCGCTCGTCGCGCTCCACTGCGGCCATCAGCGCCTTCCGCGCGCCGATCCGCCGCCCGGCCTGCGCCGCCTCGATGCCCAGTTGCACCAGTTCGCCCACCGGCAGGTCCAGGTCCGCTGTGCCGAGGGTGGTGGTCGGCATGACCGGGGCCGGGCTGTTGGCTGGCTCGACAGCGGCTCCCCACGGCAAGCCCTCTTCCAGGTTGGAGGTCGGCGGGGCCGGGGCGGCGGGGATCGTGCTGTTCCACGGCAGCGCCGCCGCTGCATCGTCGCTCAATCCGGTGGTGGGGGGGACAAAGGGCGCAGGCCGGGAGGGGGTAGGGGGCGTGGCTGGAGTCGGGTGGGCCGGGTACATGCCCGGTTCGACCCGTGCCGTGGGCGGCATGGCTCCGCTGTGCCCCAGTTGGGCGCGCACGGCATCCAGCCCGGCGCGGGCGCGGACATGCTCCGGGTTGATCTCCAGCACCCGCTCCAGGTAGTAGGCGGTTTGCTGGGGGTCGTTTTGCACCGCCGCCAGCCAGAACCAGGCGTGCTCGTCCTGCGGGTCCAGCGCCACCGCCTGGAGCAACGCCGCCTGCGCCCCCGCACGATCCCGATCCCGCGCCGCCGCGATCCCTTGCTCGCGCCACTCGGCTGCCGAGTTGCTCATAATCGCTCCCTGTTCATTCATCTGTAAGATATATAATGTAAGCAGGCGCTAATAGGCCGTGCCAACTCGTTACCGCAACCCCATTTCCTTAACAACCTGTAAGGCATTCCTATTATAACGGAGATGCCCCGGCGCGTCATCCCGCGACCCCGTCGCGCCCTTCCCGATCCATCAGGACCATTTTAACCGAAAAGTACTACCATTCCGGGCGTTCGTCCCCTGTTTTTTTCCGATTTTGTCGCGTATAATACTACGGTATCACCTATAAAACGGTAGAGCCTGCTGATAGATACGTGGCAATGTATCAGGCCAGGGCCGCTACCAGGCCTAATTATATCACATCCCTTTCGCACGCAGGGTCGCCCTCCTCGTCTCTTGGTCCAGTCCGCATCCCGCCCGCGCTGCCGCCCCTGGTTTCCCCTTGCCAGGCCGCCCGGTTGCGCCGTCTCCCCTGCTTTTGCTGCTCTGGCGGGAGCCGCCTTTTCCCCTATCAAGCCACTGTAACGTAGAGAGGAAGTCAGTTTATGTTGCGTATACACACATGGTCGGTTTTAGGTGCAGTCGTAATCGCGCTGCTGGCCCTCGCCGGGCTGGGCGGGGCCGCCAGCGCCGTCGCGCATCCCGCCCTCGCGGGCAGCCTCGCCGCCCCCGCCGCCCCCGCCGCCCCCGTCGATTGCCGCCGGGTCGCCGCGCTGGGCCTCGATCACCAGTTGAACATGCACGCCGCTGCCCTGCTGCTCGGTTGCGGCCAGGGCCAGGGTGGCACCGTGCGCGGCCTCAGCGCCGCCCCCGGCAAGCTCCGGGGCGGGTCGCCCACCTACGGCGGGGCCGATATCCTGGTCAACAACGCCCTGGCCGACACCTACCCCAAGGTCACCCAGAACGAAAGCACCATCGCCGCCCACGGACAGGACGTGGTGATGAGCTTCTTTAGTTCCGGCATCACCTCGACCAACTATTCCGGCCTGGCGGTGTCGCACGACGGCGGCAACACCTACACCGACCTGCGCCCCTCGCCGCTCACCGGGCGCGGCACCAATTACGGCAAAGTCTCGGTCCTCTACAACCCCAGCGATAGCAGTTGGTATGCCTCCGCCCTGGCGGCGGGCTGCGGCGGGCAGGGGTTGGGAGTCTGGAAGTCGTCCGACGGCGACAGTTGGTCGGCGCTCCCTTGCGCCCATACCGGCACCCAGGACGATAGCGCGTCGGTCGGCGTAGACCGCAACGCGGCCAGCCCCTATTATGGCCGGGTCTATCTCTCCTGGGACGATTTCGCCGTCAACAGCCCGAACGGCGGCCTCTACGTCTCCTATTCGACCAACGGCGGCGGCAGTTGGGCCACCCCGATCCAGGTCACCACGCCGATCACTTCGGTCGTCCGCAACGTCCAGGTCGTCGCAGACCGCAGCGGCACGGCGGGCACGCTCTATCTGGTCGCCAACAACGAGAACGGCGGCGGCCTGAACGACCGCACCCACCTGCTCTATCGCTCGACCAACGGCGGCACCACCTGGACCGGGCTGACCGTTGCCGCCAACCAGCCCGCGCCCGGCGACGATGTTTGCTCCATCGCCTACTTCGCCCGGATCAACCCGCTCTGGCGTTGGATGGGCGCGGGCCAACCGGCGGTCGGCCCGGCCAACGTCCTGCACTATGTCTACGGGGTCCACGGCACCGCCAGCGATCCGGCAGATATCGTCTATGTCCGCTCCACCGACAATGGCGCGACCTGGTCTGTCCCCCTGCGGCTCAACACTGACAGCGGCTCGGCGGCGCAATGGCTACCCGCCCTCTCGGTCACCGATGACGGCGTGGTCACCGCCAGTTGGTACGACCGGCGCAACAGCACCGACGGCCTGAACTACGAATACTGGGCGCGGGTGTCCACCGACAACGGCCTCACCTGGACCCCCGAACAGGCGGTCAGCGACGTACTCATTCCCCAGCCGGAGCAGCCTGACCCCAACCTCTCCTCCTGCCTCGGCGGCGACTATAATTATGGCCTCGCCCTGGGCAGCACCGCCTTCGTCGGCTGGACCGACGGGCGGATCGCCATCCCCAACGCGCAGGGCACCCCGGTGCCGCAGCAAGACATCCGCGCCGACCGGCTCGATCTGGTCCAGGGCACGCCCACCCCCACCGTCACCGGCACCGTGCCCAGCGCCACCCCCACCCGCACGCCGACCAACACCGTCCAACCGACCAGCACCGCCACCCCCAGCCCCACCGTCTGTAGCGGCGGGCAGTACCTGATCACCCCCGGCACGGCCACCGTCGTCCCCGGTACCACCGACATCGGCAACCACTGCGACGACTGCTCGACGCTGATCAGCCTGCCGTTCGCCTACACGCTCTATGACCACACCTACACCCAGGCCCATGTGACCTCCAACGGCCTGCTCGGCTTCGCCCTCGCCAACGAGAGCAGCAATACCTGCCTGCCCGACGTGGACTCGAACGACGCCATCGCCGCCCATTGGGCCGACCTCGACACCCGCAACACCAACGGCTGCACCGGCTGCGGTATCTTCACCTCCACCAGCGGCGCGGCCCCCAACCGGGTCTTCAACATCGAATGGCGCGCCCGCTATTTCGGCACCACCACCGACTTGAACTTCGAGATCCGGCTCTATGAGGGCCAGCACACCTTCGACCTCGTCTATGGCACGGTGCCCAACAGTGGCAACAGCGCCACCATCGGCGTGCAGCGCGACACCGGCAGCCGCTTCACCCAGTATGGCTGCAATACCGGCGGCCTGTCGGCGGGGCTACAGCTCACCTTCAACCTGCCCGTCTGCCCCACCACCGGCACGCCCAGCCCCACCCCCACCGTGGTCACCTGCGCGGTCAACTACCAGGCGGCGGCGGGCACCGGCACCCTCGCGGCGGGCATCTACGACATCGGCAACCACTGCGACGACTGCACCACCGTGTTGCCCCTGCCGTTCCCCATCGCGCTCTACTCCCAGTACTACACCAGCGCGACGGTTAGCTCCAACGGGCGGCTCGGCTTCGGGTCGATGAACCCGCTGAGCGGCAATACCTGCCTGCCCGACCTCGCCGTCAACAGCGCCATCGCCGCCCTCTGGGACAACCTGGATACCAGCATCGGCGGTAGCTGCGCCAGTTGCGGCATCTTCACCTCCACTATCGGCCTCTACCCCAACCGCGTCTTCAACGTCGAATGGCGGGCCACGACGGTCAGCGGCGGCGGCCTGGCCGACTTCGAGATCCGCTTCTTCGAGGGGTCGCCCAACTTTGATCTGGTCTACGGGGCGGTGCCCGGCGGCGGAGTCGGGGCGACTATCGGCGTCCAGCGCGACACCGGCAGCCTGTTCACCCAATGGAGTTGCAACACCGCCGGGATCACGGCGGGCACCCGGCTCAGCTTCACCCTGCCGGGCTGCGTGCCGCCCAGCGTCACCCCCGCCGTCACTCCCACCGCCTGCACGCTGGAGTTTGTCGATGTGCCCCCCGGCAACACCTTCTACACCTTCGTGCGCTGCCTGGCTTGCCAGGGTATCCTCGGTGGCTACCCCTGCGGCGGGCCGGGCGAGCCGTGCCCCGGCAACTACTTCCGCCCCGGCAACAACGTCACCCGCGGCCAGGTCTCCAAGATCGTCGCCAACGCGGCGGGCTACCCTGAACCGGTCCCTTCGACCCAGCAAACCTTCGAGGATGTCGCCCCGAACAGCACCTTCTGGGTCTGGATCGAGCGCATCGCCAGCCGGGGCTATGTGAGCGGCTACCCCTGCGGGGGCGCGTTCGAGCCGTGCGTGGCCCCGCTGAACCGGCCCTACTTCCGCCCCAATAACAACGTCACCCGCGGCCAGCTCTCCAAGATCGTTGCCAACGCCGCCCAGTACACCGAAACCCCCGCCGGGCAGACGTTCGAGGATGTGCCGCCGACCAACACCTTCTACCTCTGGATCACCCGCCTGTCCAGCCGGGGGATCATCAACGGCTATCCCTGTGGCGGAGCGGGCGAACCGTGCGTCGCCCCCGGCAACCGGCCCTACTTCCGGCCCAACAACAACGTCACCCGTGGGCAGACGGCCAAGATCGTCGCCAATACCTTCTTCCCCGGCTGTGCCCCACCGGCTCGCCGGTAGGAATGGCTAGTACCCCCGGTCGCGACGGCCTCTCACTCCGTGCGAGGTCGCCGCGACCGGCCTATTTCGGCCCCTGCTTCCCTTTTTCACCCCCCCTTCGCCCCCACTCCCGCCGCAAACGGTGCCCGCCGTGCCCTCCTCCGGCACGGCCTTTCCTGCTGCCGCTCCTGTCCTGTCGAATAGAAAAACACGACTTTCATAAGCGGTAAACACGCCTACATCCCAGGCGATCTGGCGAAAGATACTTGCTCCTCTCCGCCCCTGATCACTCCCCCCGTTGCCCCCGCCGCAACAGTCTCTGTACAGTCCTAGTACCAACCGGTCGCGCATCTGATTTGGCGCGGTACTAGGACCGGACCCGCTTCCCAGACTCGTAGACATTAGTCCTAATCTAAGGCAGTAGGAATTGACTCGCCTCTTCTGGCTCCCTTAGAATGAACCTGATAGGCGCAGCGTGCGCGTCACGATGGTGTTGCCATACCAGCCAATATGATTTTTTTGAGGTTTAATCGGCAATCTTATCGTTTTCCGCGGGCAGGCGCTCCGCACAATAGGCAGGGTACGAAGGCGTATCCTTGGCATCGGGCAGCAGCGGATGGCACACCAAGATCGGGCACAGGTAACCGCTGAGGAAAACCGTCTGGCAGTCGTTGGCCGACGGTTCGGGACCCAGCACTGAGGCGCGAAAGAAGGAATTACTACATGAGCAGATTTATGAGATCAAGAATGCGGCGGGCACTATTTCAATTATTCCTGATCGTGGCCGTGGTCGGCAGCGGTCAGACGAGCCTGGTGGCCTCGGTGGGAGCCTACTCCCCGGCTCCCGGCATGGCGGGGCAACCGGCACCCCAGACCTCGGCCACCACCCCCGTCCCCCCGGTCGGCAAGACCGACGGGGTCAAATCGGGCACCGATGGCACAGCGGTGGACTTTTCGCAATGCGCGAACGACCCCGACCCCAGCACCAGCACGGCCTGTCCGGGTGGGTGGATCAACGGCATTTTGAATAACAACAAATCGCACTACTCGGAAGATGAAGTCACCCCGCAGCGGGCGGTGATCGACCTGCCGGCGGGTGGCCCGACCACCAACCGTACCATCGAGATCACTTACGAGACCCGCAAGGGCACCATCCACGCGTACGACTCGCTTGCCACGTGGAACTACACCCAGACCGGGGCTGACCGCTGCCAGGGTCTGGCCGCCAGTGACTGTCCGACCGGGTCGGCCAGCACTTTCGCCATTCCTAACGACACCACTGCGGTGCCCAGCGCCATCGCCCCGGCCAGCACCAACACGGCGGCGCACATGATCCCTGCCGGGGCCGGTCGGATGATGACCATGTACGGCGGCACCATCACCGGCGTCTCGGTCCCCAGCCATGACAGCGCCGCCAGCGCGGGCACCGATGACTACGCCACCGT
>JBBSEL010000049.1:0-10867 GCA_038239755.1 Chloroflexia bacterium
AGTTACTTGCGTATTGCGTATTGCGTATTGGGTCAGTCTGATCCCTGATCCCTGATCCCTGATCCCTCGTACCTCGTACCTCGTACCTCAAACCTCGCTTGACAGTGCCGCCCCCACTGCATACAATAGCGTGGGGCCAGACCGCCCCACTCTGTATGCCGATTGAGGACCTGCTGCTGTTGCCCTATCGCATTCTGGCGATTGCCCCCACCTCGTTTTTCGCCGACTACGGCGCGCATGTGCGTATCTATGAAGAGGTGCGCCATTTGCAGGAACGGGGGCACCGCGTCACCATCTGCACCTACCATAACGGCGATGCCGTGCCGGGCATGGATATCCGGCGCAGCCTGAATGTGCCCTGGCGGCAAGGGGTGCAGGTCGGGTCCACCCGTCACAAGCTCTATTTCGACGTGATGCTGGAATGGACCGTGCTGCGCGCCGCCCTGCGCACGCGCCCACACCTGATCCACGCCCATATGTACGAGGGTGCGTTGCTGGGCTGGCCGGTGCGCCAACTGCTGGGCATCCCGCTCGTCTTCGATTACCAGGGCAGCCTGACCGGCGAGATGGTGGACCACCACTTTCTCCACCCCGACGGCAAGTTCTACCCGGCGGTGCGCGGCCTGGAAAGCGGGATCAACCGGCTGCCCGACGCGATCATCACCAGTTCGGAGAACGGGGCCGCCGCCCTGCGGAACACGTTCCACGTCCCGGCAGACCGGATCTTCCCGATCACTGATGGGGTCAACACCACCGTGTTCGCCCCACCCAGCACCGCCGCCCAGCGTGAGACGGTCGCCGCCCGCAAGGCGCAACTGGGCATCCCCGCCGAGGCGAAGGTGGTCGTCTATCTCGGCGTGCTGGCTCCCTACCAGGGCATCGACCTGCTGCTGGAAGCGGCGCGCACCGTCCTCCAGACCCAGCCCGACACCTATTTTGTGATCATGGGCTACCCCGGCGTCGAGAGCTATGCCCGGCTGGCGGGTGAGATGGGCCTGCTCCACCGCGTGCTCTTTCCGGGGCGCATTCCCTATCCCGAAGCCCCGGCCTGGCTGAGCGTGGGCGATGTGGCGGTGTCCCCCAAGCTGTCTGCGACCGAGGGGGCGGGCAAAATCGGCAACTATATGGCCCTGGGCCTGCCCACCGTCGCCTTCGATACCCCCGTCAGCCGCGAGTTCCTGGGCGACCTGGGCCTCTACGCCGAGCGGGGCAACGCCCTGTCCCTGGCGACCACCCTGACCACCATCCTGGCCGACGATGCCCGCCGCCCCCGCCTCGGCGCCGCCCTGCGCGACCGCGCCATCCGCTGCTACTCCTGGCACGCCGCCACCCGCCGCATCGAAGAGGTCTACGCCGTCGCCCGCCAACGTCGCGGCGGCTCCCAACCCGCCCCCCTGGCCCGGCGCGTCGGCAGTGGCCGGTGACGAGTGGTTAGTGGTTAGTGGTTAGTGGTTAGTGAGTACGCAGGGATACGCATCACACATCACGCATCACGCGAGGCCCCACCCAATGCCCGACACCTATTACGGCATCTACCTCATCCCCCCGCCGCCGCTGGTGGTCGCCTTGAGCCTGGCCCACCGGGTGCTGGCGCAGGAGTTTGGCACCGTGACGGCCAATGCGTTTATGGTCCACGCCACGATCAAGGGGTTTTGTAAGCTGGCCCCTGGCACCGGGCCGGAGGCGTTCCTGCCTGCGCTGGACGATCTGTTCGCCCGCACCCCCGCCTTCCCGGCAGAGATCAACCCGCCCTGGTCGGCGGAGAGTGGCCCCGGTAGCGGCAGCGTCCTGCTCTGGATCACCAAAACCCCGGCGATCCAGGCGCTCCATGCGGCGGTGTGGGACATCGTGCTCCCCCATGTCGCGTCCGATTGCCGCTTCACCGGGATCGAACCGGCAGGCCCGCACTTCCCGCCGCATCTCACCCTCGTCCAGTCGGACCTGCCTACCGAGCCGGGGCTGCGGGCGCAAGGTCTCGCCCTGAGCCAGTATCTCTACGAGCAGATGCCCGCCCACCGCTTTCTGGCACAGGATATGCAATTGATCGCCTTTCAATCGGACGAGTGGGCCGGGGCGTGGGGGGCGACGTTGCGCTACCGGCAACTGAAGGGCTGGCGTTTACAGGAGGAGACCGTATGAAGACGCTGTTGATCTTGCGCCACGGCAAGGCGGAGAACAAAGGCAAGGGCACGGTGGCGAGCGACCACCCCCGCGCCCTGACCGACCGGGGGCGCGACGAGGCCCGCGAGATGGGCCGCCGCATGGCCGCGCAGGGGGTGCAGCCGGACCTGTTCGTCAGCTCCGACGCCCGCCGCGCCTACCAGACCGCCACTCTGGCCGCCACCGAACTGCCCGCCGCCGCGCCGATCCAGATCGATCCCGACGTGTACGATGCTGGCCTGGACACCCTGTTGGAGACGGTGCGCCGTCTGCCTGCTTCGGCGGATTGCGTGGTCCTGACCGGCCACAACCCCGGCTTCGAAGACCTGGCCTCCGCCCTCACCGGGCAACCCCTGACCCTGCCCACCGGCGCGCTCGTCTGCGTCACCTTCCCCGTCGCCACCTGGACCGCCGCCCACGAGGGCACCGGCACCCTGGCCTGGCTGGCAACCCCGGCAGGGGAATAACTTACAATAGGGGTACGAATATAAATAACGAGCGGGTGACCCCCAACAAGGGCCACCCGCTTTTTGCCAACTGGCTATTTGCTTAAGGAACCCCTGCGGCTCCTACCGCCACGCTGACCAGGGCCAGGCCGCTGACGACGATGAGGGCGACCAGGAGGATGGCTCCTCCGCACCCGCTACCTTGTTGTGCTTGCATTGCCTGGATCTGTTGTTCCTGCCATTGGAGGCGTTCGGCTTGAATGGCATTTTGGATCTTCAGCAGTACGATCATGCCGAGCAAGACCAGCAGTGCTAAAGCGGAACTGATAATCAGGCAGGCGTTCATAGTGATACCCTCCCTTTCTCAGGCCGGATTGGGCCAGCTAACTAGGCTAGTCGTCAATCACCCATTCTGTATGCCGTGGTACCTCACTTTCTGGCTCCAGTGGGCCGCCGGAGCCGCTCCGGGGTTCCGATGCTTGCCATGGTGGTAGGGTCACACAAGTAGACAATAGCTGGATTGCAACTCCCTCTAATTCTACCTGCATTTAAGTATAGATGACTCTTGTGGCAAATGACAATCGGGCCGAGGATGGACATTCTGGTGGGCGAATCTCCGCCCGCAGATGGAGGCACCGAGGGTGACCTGTCCTACGCCCGGCCCGCCCAGGCACAAAACGGGGGATGGAAGCTCATACTCTCATCCCTGCTCAGGCTGGATTAGGTTGATGACAATAGGGGATTTATGCGGGATCTTCGCCAAAGAGGGCGTCAATATCGCGCCTGCCATGGATCACCCGGATGAGCAGAATGCCGTCATCGCGGGGTTCGTAGAAGAGGACATAAGGATTGACCGGGAAGGCGCGCAGATTGTCGCGCAGTTCGGGACGTGCCCGGCCCAGCAAGGGCTGTTTGCTGAGAGTCAGCAACGCTTTCTCCAACTTCTTGATGAATGTGTTGGCCCGCTCAGCACCGTGGTCATCAGCGATGACAATCCAGAGGTCCAGCAGATCGGTGAGCGCGGCGCGGGTACGGAGGATACGGGCCATCGTGGATCACTCCCCCCGGCGCGCCTGCGCCTGCTGGATGATCGCGTCGGTCCCTTCCCACGGTTCGGTCTCGCCGCTGTCTAACCCTTCCTGAATCGCCTGCCGCAACCAGGCGCGCCGGGCCTCGCGCGCCTCATCCTGCGCCATCAGGAGCCGCAGGGCCTCGCGCACGACTTCGCTGACGGTGGTGTAGTGGCCGGTTGCCACCTTCTGCTGCAAATACTCCTCAAAGATCGGACCAAGATTGACGTTTGCCATAGCGATCACCTCCCGCCTATTATAACAGAAACTGTCAATCTTTGACAATGTCTATAGAAGCGAGATTCTCAGACTTTGCACCATTCGCACAAATGAGGGATGAGTTAAGCACTCATCCCTCAGTCCTCAGTCCTCAGTCCTCGTCAGACCCGGACGGTCTTCCAGCGGGACCCGCGCCAGCGCCACCAGACGAGGCCCGCCCGCACCACCGTGTCGAGCACGTAGCCCAGGTAGATCCCCTCCAGGCCCCAGCCCAGCGCGATGCCGAGCAGCCAGCCGACCGGCAGGCGCACCGCCCAGACGCTGAGCATCGTCACCACCATCGGGTAGCGGGTGTCGCCCGCGCCGCGCAGCCCCCCGGCCAGCACCTGGGCCAGGGCCATGAACGGCTGGTTCCAGCAGGCAATCGCCAGCACGGTGCCGCCCATGCGCGTGACCACCGGGTCGCTGCTGAACAGGTGCATCAGCGGCTCCCCAAACAGGCCGAAGATCGCCCCGATGGTGCCCATCAGCAGCATACACCAGCGGGCCGCGATCCAGGTGCCCTCTTCGGCCTGGCGGATCTTGCCTGCCCCCATCGCCTGCCCGACCAGCGTGGTCGCCGCCATCGCAAAGCCGAAGCCGGGCAAAAAGGCCATCATAATAATCATCATGCTGGCCCGCTGGGTGGCATAGACGCTGGTGCCCAGGCCGATGACGATGATCCCGTAGAGGGTGATGCCGAACGAGAGCATGAACTGCTCTGCCGCCGTGGGTAGGCCGATATTCAGCATCCGCTTGACCAGGCTGAGGTCGAAGCGCCAGCCGGGGCCGCGCAGGTTCATCAGTTGGCCGGGCCGCAAGAAGACCCAGGCCAGCAGCCCAACGCCGATCAGCCGCGCCAGCCCGGCGGCCCAGGCCGACCCGGCCACGCCCAGCGCCGGAATCGGGCCGAAGCCATAGATCATCCACCACGCCGCCACGCCATTGATCACGTTGATAAAGGCAGTGATAAACATCGGCGTGCGGGTGTCGCCTGCGCCGCGCAGCACCGCCGACCCGGCGAACATGCCGACCAGCACCGGCAGGGTCAGTGCGCTGATTTGCAGGTAGACGATGCCGTCCACGGCGGCCTGCGAGTCCAGCCCCAGCAGGCGCAGCGCCGGTTCGGCCAGCAGATAGAGGCCGCCCGTCAGCACCACCGCTACCCCGGCGGAGAGGACCAGCGCCTGCTTGAACACGCGCCGGGCCTCTTCGGGCTGCTTGGCCCCGATGGCGTGCGCCACCAGCACGGTGGCCCCCATCATCACCGCCGACAGGATCGTCGTCACCAGCCAAACGATCTGTTGGGCACCGCCCACGCCGGCCAGCGCGTCGGTGCCCAGGTGGCCGACCAGCGCCGTATCGACAAAGCCGATCATTGATTGCAACAGGTTTTCCACGATCACCGGCCACGAAATCGCCAGTACCCGGCGGCGCAGTGTCTTGCGCTCGGTCTCGGTCAGCGGCGTGTCATCCCAGGTGGTGCCGGGGATGGTCGCCGGGGCGGTTTCCGGCGCGACAATCGCCTCGGCCACCGGAGCCAGGAACGGCTCGCTCCCCTCGGATTCGGCGGGGGTGGGTTCGATGGCGGGCAAGGCGTCCTGGGGCACCGGGCGCGCAGATGGTTTAGGAAGAGTCTTAGCCACGGAAAAAGATCCTTTAACGATACCACCCGGCAACCGGGCCGGGCGTGGGGAGTTGTCCTGAGCACCTCGCTGTGCCGTCTTCTCTATAGCATTCATTATACCAACCTCAGACGTGCCGTCGCCGCTCCCAGGCTGCGCTGCCTGGCTGGACGGAGTAGCTATTCTGTAGCAAAATGGCGGGGACACGACAAACGGCGCACCTCCTCCGCCGGAGGAAGTGCGCCGTATCGCGCTGGGTGGGGCCCAAGCGGCACCGAAGCCGGGAGGTTACTTGATGATCGGGGCGTCGCCGGGCGCGCAGTTGGTGGGGAAGAAGGTGTTCGCGGCCACCTTCACCATCTGCCCACGGGTGATGGCGATGCACGGGCGATAGTAGGTGCGCCGCGAGCCGTCGCACGCTTCGACCTGGCCGGTGCAGGGGTTGATTTCGCCGCTGCCGCACTCATAGCCGTTGATGATCCCGCGCCGCGCCAGCCGCTCGATGTAGATCCAGAACGGGTCGTTCAGCGGCACGTCGGGGAAGGTCATGACGGCGGGCGGCTGGTCGGTGAAGCCCGCTGCGTTGGCCGCGATCTTGGCAAGCTGGCCCCGCGTCACGTCGTTGAACGGGCGGAAGTAGGGGCGCTGTTGCCCGTCGCACGGCTCATCGGGGCGCGATCCGCAGGGGTAGCCGTTGATGTGACCCCGGCTCGCCAGGCGTTCCACCCACATGTAGAAGAGATGGCTGGAAGGCACGTCGGTGAAGGTTTGCGCGGTGGGAATGTCGGTGTACCCCGCGCTGTTGGAGAGGATCTTGGCGACCTGGCTCCGGGTGACATGGCTGTAGGGCCGGAACGTGTTGTCCGCATAGCCGTCAATAATGCCGTGGCAGAAGAGGCAGCGGATATAGGTGGCAAACGGGTTGTACGGGTCCACGTCGCTGAAGGCCATGACACACAGGGTGGGGGTGGCCGTGGGGTTAGCAGGGGTGGCGGTCGGGAAGGGCGTGTCGGTGGCCGTGGGGACCGGGGTGTCTGACGGGGTGGGGGTGGCCGACGGGATCAGCGGGACGCCGGAGAAGCTGAGGTAGCCCGAATAGGTGACGCAGGAGAGCGCGGCCAGATCGAAATGCCATTCTAGCCCGGCCCCGTTGTCGATGTAGTCGTTCGGACGATAGAAGTTGCGGAACCCGCCGCCGATGCCGGTGGTGCTGCCGATGTCGCCCCAGACGGTGCCGTAGCTATCCTCTTCGTAGTTGGCCGGGCGGCTGATCGGCACGAAGATCTGGTAGAGGGTGTGGGTCTGGTTGTAGCCGCCGACTGAGCCGCTGGGGGCATCATAATAGCCGTAGCCGTAGTCGCTGCCGTCGGTCCACAGGTCGGCGGCATGGAACAGGTGGACATTGATGTAGTTGTTGGCGCTGGTGTTGCACAGCGTCCAATCGTTGCGGATGAACTCGTCGCCGTTCACATAGGTCACCCGTTGGGTCAGTTGGATGCCGGTGCTGCCGACGTTCAACACATTGGTGACCACCCACGGGTCCAGACTGCTGCCGGTTCCGCTCAGCACGCTGCTGATCTGGGTGTACATGTTGACGGTGCGCCCCGCCGGGACCGTTTCTGGCCCCCAAACCTGGTTATTGACCCACAGGTACACGCCTTCGGCATACATCCCGAAGAACTGCTGAATGTTGTTGCGGTAGACCGCATAGCTACCGCTGGGGCGGACCACCACCCGCAACGGGGAGCCGGGAATGGTTTGATCGAGGGGGGTGGCGGGGTATGGCTGGTTACCATTGCCCTTGACCACCGGGGGGGGCGGGGCCGCTTGCGCGCTATCACCGGACAACCGAGCCGGAAGCTGGGCATTGGCGGGCGCACTCCATAGCGCAAAGCCGCCGACCAACAACGCTACCAACCCGATCAGCGTGCCAACGTGCACGTATAATCGCCGCATGGGGTTCTCCTGGTCGCTAAAGTGCCGATATCTGGTTAGAGCCGGGCCACCCTCGCCCCTACGCTTGGGATGGCGGGCTAGATCACTCGTTTGACGCACAATAGCGCGGAACCGCCACCGCACCCGCCCATCGGCGGTGCGCTCCGGTTGCGGAATATCGAGGGTGGAACCAAAAACCGAGGGACCCCATGAGCAGTGCGGTGAGGACAACGGTGCTGAGCGTCAACTTAAGTGAGCGTGGACAGCGCGGGCGCGTCCGGCAGCCCTCCTTTCCGCCCTGGATATGGGCAGTAGTGGTGCAGGCGCACCCTACCGCAATGTGGCAATGCACGCACCTGGCGGCCCCGCCTGCGGACCCTCTCACAGGGCGGCGGGCCACGTCGCAGCGGCTCCCGGCAACTTGCAGGCATAGACCTCCGGCCCGGCGGCAGGCGCACCGATGCGTGCGGGCCACAGGGCGTGGGGGATCGTGGTGGTGCAAACAGGTAAGATCGGGAGCCGGTGTCTCAGGCAGCCCTGAACTGCTCCTCGTGCCGAGCCGTCTGAGGTGCCCACATTATAGCGGCTCCCCCGACCCTCGTCAAGCGGGTCGCCCAGTAGTTGTTGCCGGGGCGGGCCAGACGATTGGGATCGGTGCGGGGGACGGCCATACCAGATACCAGCCCTGGAAGGGCGACAGATGCTAGCCCACGGCGCGCGCCGTGGGAGTAGACCACCCCCACATTGTAGCCCCGGAGGGGCGACCGAGCCGAACCCTCGCGGCGCATTTCTGTCGCTCCTCCGGGGATTGGGTTAGCGGTGGCTGGATCCCACGGCGCGCGCCGTGGGCTAGCGTCTGTCGCCCCGCTGGGGCTTTACGTCTATAGTTGTAGTGGGGAAGGCAGCGGTCTCGCCGGGGGTCAGGGGCCGCCCAGGTAGGTAGCGAAGAAGGCCAACACTTGTTGCTGGTAGTCGTCGGGGGCGGCGGCGAGGATCCCGGCGTGGTCGCCCAGGGGGGAGACCCAGAGCGCCTTCGGCTCGTGCGCGGCGGTGAAGATCTGTTCCGCCCCGGCGAGGGGGGTCATCCCGTTGCTGTCGTGTTCGGCGTGGATCAGGAGGAGGGCGCTGGGGCTGACGGAGGCGGCCTGGGCCAGCGGGTCGAGATCGGCCAGGTGACCGTCCAGCCGCAGGTTGGCGTAGGGTTCGGCCAGCGGGGCGAAGCTGAGCCGGTAGGGCCAGATCCGCAGCCCGACGCCGTTCCATTGCCCGAACATGGGGCGGATCGTGGGGTAGGTGCTGTCGCAGACCACGGCGGCCAGGCGATGGTCGTGGACCGCGCCGAGGAGCATCAGCCCCGCGCCCATCGACACCCCCAGCCCGCCGAAGCGCGGCCTCTGGAGGTCGGGGCGCGTCTGCAAATAGTTCATCGCGCCCCCCAGGTCGTCCACTTCATGCAGGCCAAAGGTGGTTAGCGTCCCCTCGCTCTCGCCCCAGCCCCGCCAGTCGAACAGCAGCACGTTATACCCGGCGGCGTAGAGAAACGCGGCGTAGGGGACCATCTGTTCGCGGGTGCCGGGGTAGCCGTGGCCGAAGAGGATCACCGGGGCCTGGGGGGTGGTGTGCCCGAACCAGCCGTGGAGGGTCAGGCCGTCGGGCGTTTGGAAGGCGATCGGCTCGACCGGAAAGGGCAGATCGCGCAGGTCGGCGGTGACGGGCTGGCGCGGCGGCTGGAGGGTGAAGTTGACCAGCACGAGGGGGATGCTGACCCAGCCCGCCAGCAAGATCACCGCGAGGGTGAAGATCAGCAGGCGCAGGAAGCGCCGTAAGAAGTGCCGGGCTGGGGCGTGCCCCGCCTCTGGCTGCGCCCGGTGGACGGGGGCGAGTTGCATACCGCACCGACCCTAAAAAGGGAGAACGCAGCGGGAGGTTGCCCTCTGGCGGCTGCGTTCTCCGGGTTGTCCTGAATGGTAAGCCAGCGTTTAGCGACTAGGCGCAGGCGTGGCGGTGCTGGTTACTGGCTTCTTCTTCTTGTCGTCTTTTGTGGCTTTTCGCTTTTCTTTGTTCTTCGGACTCTTGTCACCCACAGCGAACGCTCCTTTTCTGCATGCTAACGGTGAATGGCCGAACACGAGAGGGTGGTCCGCGCCAGAATACTCTCGCTTAACCCCTAATCTAGCACGTTACGCGGTGGCTGTCAACATTGTGATGCCTGTCACGAGCGAAGTGTGGAGTGCGGAGTGCGGAGAATTATGAACCACGCATCACGAGCCACGCGCCACCCCGCCCCTACTTCAGCTTAAACAACCACGCATCGTCTACATGCTGCACCAACGTGACTTGCTCGGGGTGGGCGAGGAAGACGGCGGGGTCGAGGGTGCCGCCCCGCGAGCCGACGAAGATATAGGTCACGCCGACCGAGCGCAGGAACGTCCAGTTGTCGGGGTTGTCGGGGGCGGTGGCGTGGGACGTTTGGACAATATGGATGGCCCGGCTGAGGTAGTCGGGGTCGGCCAGGCGTTCGTTGTAGGCGGGCATCAGCGGCAGGGTGCTGCGTCGCCCGGCGATCAGCGGTGCCCACAGCCCGGCATCGGACCCCTGCACCGCCGCCGGACCCCACGGCCAGCCGAACCCGTTGCCCAGCACATAGGCATCGGCGGGGCTGTTGGCCCGCAGCCAGCGCAGCACGGCGATATCCTGCGGCGCAACATACGGCTTCACATCCAACTCCGGCAAGGCACGCAGCGCGCCGTAGACCCCCACCAGCAGGCCGAGCAGCACCAGGACCATTGCCCCGGCAATTTTGGATTTTGGATTTTGGATTTTGGAAGTTAGTGCAGCAGGAATCCGCTGCACCAGCCACGAGCCAAAATCGACCAGCCAAAATCCCGCAAGGAGGCTGACCGGGAGGAACAGCGATTGGGCGACGGTGTTGATATCGACGTAGCCGCTGCCGGGTAGGTGGAGGGCGACCGGGTTGCCCAGCAGCAGGTGCAATCCCGTCCACAGCCCCAGCAGGACCACCGGCCAGTTCAGGCGCCGCATACCCCAGACGAAGCCGAGTGCGGCCAGCCCCAGCAGGGCGTTGGTAGACCAGTAGTGCCCGGCGGTGCCGCTGATCAGGTCTTTGATCTGGTCGTAATAGGCGGCGTTTTCGGGGTCGCTCGACCCGGCGAAGCGGACGACGAAGTTGGCCCGCAGGTTCAGCAGCCAGGGGAAGATGACCAGTGCCGTCCCCACCGCTGCCACGCTCCCCGCTGTGAACACCCAGCGCAGGCCGCCATCGTCGGCCCGGCCCGCCCGTCGTGCCGCCCGCGCCCGCCACAGGCCACGCACTAATACCCAACCGATGTAGCCCACGGCATAGGTGGCGAAC
>JBBSEL010000050.1:0-10836 GCA_038239755.1 Chloroflexia bacterium
GGTAGTGCCGCCACATCCAGTCGTAGAATTGGACCACGTTCAGGTGATAACGGCACAGCGAGTCGTAACGTTCGGTGCGGGTGCCGTCGCCAGGAGCGAATTGGGAGAGGAAGCCATAGCGCGGGGCCTGCGACCAGCGTTCGAGCACATCCAGCGCCCCGCTGCCCTCGGCCAGCACCTCTCCAGTCGTAGCGGTGAGGGTGGCATCCAGGCCATAGCCGCGCAAGGGCACGGCAGGCGGTTGCACCGGGAAGGTGAACGTATCGGTCGCCGCCGCCGCCAGCGTCACCCCCTGTTCGGCCTCGCTCACGACCCCACGAATGTCGGTGAGCGCCAGCGCCAGCCGCCCCTGGAGGGCGTGCGGGCCGTCGTTGGCAACCCGGACCGCGACGTGCGCGGCCTCGCCGGGGCGGTAGGTACTCTTGTCCGGAACAATATCCTCGATCAGGGGCATCGGCGGTCATTCTCCAGCGCTAGCCCGGCGCGCATCCTCTTGCGCCGGACGGCCATCCAGTTGGGTCACCAGAGTCAGATAGGCGGCGTGCGACCAGAGCAGAGGGCAGGCGCTCGTGCCCCAGCGCGACTCCCACACCGGGAGCATGACCGGGTCGTTTAGGTGCGCCGTGACCTGTTCGGGTAGTTGATCCGCTGCGTCCGCACACCCTTCGATCCAGGCCCGCAAAGCGTGCGCTCGCTCCGGTGTGCCCTGCTCCACGTACAGCCAGCCGAGATACGCGGTCAGCAGCACCCACTCGCCGCCGCCATAATAGGTGTCGGCGGCATAGCGATGCACCCCGCCACCCGCGATCCGCAGCGTCGCTTCGATCCGGGCAACGGTGGCCTGCATCAGCGGGTCGGTGGGTTCGAGCAGCCGGTAGGGTGTGGCGACGTGGACCAGGCTGCCGTCCACCGCCGAGTTGCCGACAAACTTGCCCAGGTGCCCGTCATAGACGCAGCGCGCCAGGACGAATTGTTGGATGGCGGCGGCATCCTGCCCGGCTTGCGCCCCTGCCCCCCCCAGCAGCCGGGAGGCCGCCATCAGCCCGCCGTAGAGCGCCGCCAGGGTCGCGGTGTGAACGTGCTCACTAAACTCTTCCCAGCAATCGTAGCAGGGCAGGGGCCACAGCGCCCCCAGGTAGCCGGCCAGCAGCGTCACCGCTTCCTGCCAGTGGGTCGGGAGGGGGCGGTCGGCCAGGCGCACATGCTGTTCGATGCCCCACAGCAGCGTGCCGAAGCCGTCCAACTGGAAGTTGGGCCAGTCATCCCCGCCGTCGCGCCCGTCCAGGGTGTAGCGCGTATGGAGCAGGTCGGCGGCGGGAGGCGGCGCACCGGGCGGCGCGGCCAGCACCCGCGCGATCTGGGCCTGCCTGTGCCCGATGATCCGGGTGGCCCAATCGTAGAAGCGATAGGCGCTCTCGTGTTCCCCGACCCCGTCCATCGCGTAGGCAATATAGGTGCTGTCGCGGAACCAGCAGTAGTGATAAGTCGGGAAGGTCGGGCTGGCGATATAGGCCCCGCTAGGAGCCTGGCTGGCGCGGATCACCGCGATGCTGTGGCGGTAGAGATCGTGCATCGTGCGGCTGGTACTCCTTGCGCGGTTAGTGGTTAGTGGTTAGTGGTTAGTGGTTAGTGGTTAGTGGTTGGCATAAAATCGTTCGATGCTGGCCTCAGCAGATGTCATCCTGAGCGCAGTGAAGGATCTTGTCCGGGCCGCATGACCGCCAGGGGGAAACACGAACGTTTACTGCTGCACCGCTGGCCTCCAAGAAGAGCCTTCGCTGCGCTCAGGATGACACCTACCAAGGCCAGCACTGTACCTTCACGACGACCAATCTATATTACGCCCCCGGCCCCCGGCCCGGCATTACCCCCGAACCGCGCCGGAGGTGATGCCTTTGATGAACTGGCGCTGGAACAGGACAAAGATCAGGATCGAGGGGATCACCGCGACAGCGGACGCGGCAAAGACCAGCCCCCACTCGGTGCCGTGCTGCTGCTGGAACAGGCGCAGGGCGATGGGCAGCGTGTACAACTGGTCGTTGTTGATCGCGGTCAAGGCCCAGGTGAACTCGTCCCACGATCCCAGGAAGGAAAAGATCGCCACAGCGGCCAGGGCGGGCCGGGCCAGGGGCAGGGCGATGCGCCAGAAGGTGGCGAATGGCCCCGCGCCATCGACCACTGCTGCATCGAGAATGTCTTGCGGGATCTCTTCAAAGAACCCGCGCAGCAGGAACATATTGAACGCGGTCCCCGCCGAATAGACCACCACCAGCCCCCACAGACTGTTGAGCAGGTGCAAATTCTTGGCAAGCACAAACTGCGGAATGATCAGGACGAGGCCGGGCACCATCATCGTGCTGAGCATCATATAAAACAACACTTGGCGACCGGGGAAGTCCCAGCGAGCAAAGGCGTAGGCCAGCAAAGCTGACAGCACCAGGGTGATGATCGTGGACGTGACGGCGACAAAGACGCTGTTTAGGAAGTAGCGCCCGAACTGATTGGTCGTCAGCGCCCGTGTATAGTTGTCAAGCGTCGGCTGGCTGGGGATGAAGCGCGGCGGCAGTTCCAGCACGAAGGCGTGCGGTTTGAACGACGTGCCGAGCATGTACAGGAACGGGGCCAGCATCAGCAGCGCGCCGCCGATCAGGAGCGTATAACGTACAACAGTCCAGACGGGGGATGGACGAATCATCAGCGCGCCTCCTCTAGTATTCGACCGGCTTACGCAGCAGCCGGATCTGCATCAAGCTCAGGACCAGCACCATGATCGCAAACAGGTAGGACAGGGCCGAGCCATAGCCCAGGTCCAGCGATTGGAAAGCGTTGCTATACATATACGTGAGCAGCACTTCGGTGCGGTGGAGAGGGCGGCCCCCGGTCATAATGTAGACCGAGATAAAGACCTGGAACGCGCCAATGGTCAGCATGACCAGCACAAAGAGCG
This sequence comes from Chloroflexia bacterium, assembly GCA_038239755.1. Classification (GTDB taxonomy): domain Bacteria; phylum Chloroflexota; class Chloroflexia; order QHBQ01; family JAICKM01; genus JBBSAN01. Next base: position 2,948 of record JBBSEL010000050.1, read on the forward strand.
TGGTCTGGCGGATCAGCGGCAGGGTGATGTGGCGCAACCGGTCCAGCCCGCCCGCACCGTCGATGGCCGCCGCCTCGTGCAATTCGGCGGGGACCGACTGCAACCCGGCCAGGAAGATCACCATCGTCCAGCCCAGCCCCTTATAGATGCCCAGGCTGGCGATAGCGATATTGGCCGACAGCGGGTCGCCCAACCAGTTGATGTTCTTATCGATCAGGTGCAGCCCGTCGTGGAGCACCCAGTTGATCAGCCCGCTCTGCCCGTTGTAGAGATAGGTGAAGAGCAGGGACACGACGACCCAGGAGGTGACAACCGGGATGTAATAGACGGTGCGGAAGAAGGCCCGCGCCCGCAACGGCCCGTCGAGCAGCAGCGCGATGCCCAGCCCCAGCCCCATCTGGCCCGGCACGGTGACCAGCACATAAAAGATGGTGTTGCCCAGCGCGGTCCAGAAGATCGGGTCGCGGAAGGCGCGGGTGTAGTTGTCGAGGCCGACAAACTGCGACGGCTTGATCAGGTTCCACTCGGCAAAGCTCATCACGAACGAGTAGATCAGCGGGTAGAGGGTCCAGATCGCAAACAGCAGCAGCCCTGGTAGGATAAAGAGGTAGGCCGGGATCGCCTTTCGCATCCGAAAAGCGAGCGAGCGGGTCGAGGCCGGGGTGGGCGCCCTGGCGATGGGTTCCCGTCGTAACAGCGCCATGATCGGCGGCTCCTTTCCCCGCGTGGCCGGGGTGGGGAAGGCGCAGCCCTCGCGCCTTCCCCACCCTGTGCCCTCGCACGAGCAAACTTACTTCTTCCCGGCGAGCAGCCCATCAACCGTGGCGGCGGCTTCGTCCAGCGCGGCCTGCGGCTGCTTTTCGTCGCGGAACACCGACAGCACCGCATCACTGATCGCCGTGTCGATCTTCGGCCAGGCCGGGCTGGGGGTGCGGGCCTTGGCCGTTTCTAGTTGCTTCTGGAACACCGCATAGTAGGCGGGCAGATCGGGGCTACCGCTCAGGCTCTTCAGCACCGGCATCTGGCCCACCTTGCCCAGCGCCGTCTGCGCCTCGGCCCCCAGCATGAAGCGCATAAAGGCCAGCGCCGCATCCTTGTTCTGGGTCTTGTCGAACATCACGATGTCTTCGCCGCCGACGACCGACACGCTGCCGCCGGGACCCGCCGGGAAGGGGGCCAGGCTGTAGTTCAACCCGGCATACTGCTTCTCGAAGATCGGGGGCATCCAGGGGCCGTCCACGATGGTTCCCACCTGGGCCTTGCCCAGTTCGTCGCTGGTCGAACCGCCGCTGCCCATGATCGTCTGCGAGATATAGCCCGCCTTCAGCCAATCGTGCAGCATCGTCACCGCGTCCACGGTCGCTTTGCTGTTCAGGTAGCCAGTCGCTTTGGTGTACTGATCATCGGTGACCGACCCGCCCGCGCTCCAGATCCAGGGGAGCACATTCCAGGCACCCGTGCCGCCTTCGGAGAAGCAGAAGGTGTCGGCTTTGCCCAGGGCCTTGATCTTCTCACAGGCGGCCTTGAACTCGTCGAAGGTCGTTGGCACCGAGGCCACTCCGGCCTGCTTGTACACATCCTTATTATAGAACTGCACGCGCGTGTTGGTGTCCAGCGGCAGCCCGTAATAGTTGCCCTTGTAGAAGTTGGTCGAAAGCGGGCCGGGATAGACCGCCTCTTTGATCGTGTTGAAATCGGGCATGACCTGATCGAGCTTCGCCAGCGCCCCGATCTCGGCAAATTCGGGCACCCAGATAATGTCGGCCCTGACCAGATCGGGGGTTTCGCCCCCGGCCACAGCGGTCAACAGCTTTTGCCGCAGGTCGTCATAGGGCAGGGCCTGGGCGGTGACTTTCACGTTGGGATAGAGCTTCTCAAACGCCGGGATCAATTGCTGGGTCAGCGTATTCATCTCCGGCGAGACGGTGTTATAGGCGTTCCAGAAGGTCACGGTGCCCTTCAGGCTGGCGTCGGGGGTGGCGGCGCTGCCGGACATCGCCGCGGCGGTGTTGGTCGGCGCGGCCATCGCGGCAGCGGTATCGGTCGGCGCGGGCATGGTGGCGGCGGTGTTGGTCGGAGCAGCCATCGCGACGGTGTCCGTCGGCGCAGGCATGGCCGCTGTAGTATCGGTCGGGGCCACCATCGCCGCGATGGTGGCGGTGGGCGCGGCAACGGGCGTATCGGTCGCGGTTGCTCCACCACAGGCGGCGGTCAGAAAGGCCAGGAGTAGTAAGACGGTTACACCGGCGAACGTCTTAGATCGGGTCAACATTGAACGTATCCTCCCTTGGTTGTTTCAGATCAGCTTGTCCACGATGGTCCGGCGGGCAGTCAAGCCGGATCCCGTTTGCTTCTTGCAGCGCCCCAACACCTCTGGGTCTGTTTCGTGTCCTCACCCCCTCTGCCGACGACGGCGATCAGCCGACCGGCTCGAGCCGGTCGGCTGCCGCCCCTTTGTGGATCGGGTGCTTGAACAGCTCGCCCAGCACCACACAGGCGGCCCCCCGCGCCCAGGTTTCGTCGCCCGACGGCTCGACGGCCAGCCGGAGCTTCTGGAACAGGCTGTCCAGGGCATAGTGTTGCAGGGCTTCGCGCACCGGGCGAAGCCGCACCTCGCCCGCCTGAATCCCCTCCCCGGCGAGGATGATCAGTTCGGGGCTGAGCACATTGACCAGTTGGGCGATGCCGCGCCCCAAATATTGCCCGGCGCGATCCAGTTGTTCCAGCGCCAGGGGATCCCCCGCGTTGGCGGCCTGCACAATGTCTTCCATCTGCAAGTAGCCGGTGCGGGCCAGGCGCGCCCCCAGCCCTCCTCCGGCCCCCGCCCCGGCGGCGCGCACGGCGGCCTCGGTGGCACGGACCACGGCAGGGTCGGCGGCCAGCGCCTCCAGGCAGCCCCGGTTGCCGCAGGAGCAGCGGGGGCCGGTCGGTTCCAGGACGATGTGTCCGAACTCCCCGGCCCCGCCGCCCGCCCCGGCGTAGAACTGGCCGTTAAGCACGATCCCCAGCCCGATCCCGCGCCCGATGGTGACGACCAGAAAGTGGTCGGTGCCGTGCCCGGCTCCAAACCATTGTTCGGCGATAGTCAGGGTGTTGACATCGTTCTCGATATAGACCGGCAGCCCGAAATGAGCCTCGATCGGCGCGGCCAGTTGCACATCCCGCCAGGCGAGGAAGGGGGAGTAGCGGCAGACCCCGGTCGGGCTGTCGATCACCCCGGCCAGCCCCAGGCCGATGCCCATCACCTTTTCGCGGGGCACCTGGGACTCGCGCAATGTCTCTTCCACCGCCGTGATCAGCGCGGCCAGGGCCACCTCGACCCGGTCGGCATCGTGGATCGGCGTGACCCGCCCGTAGAGGACGTTGGCTTCCAGGTCGGTCAGGGCGCTGATGATCGTCTGCTCGGTGAGCTTCAGCCCGACCACGAACCCGGCACGGGCGTGCAACTGAAGCAGCACCGCCCGCCGCCCGCCGGTGGACTCGGCGGCCCCGGTTTCCCGCACAAAATCCTGGGCCAGCAATTCGCCGGTCAGGCCCGACACCGTCGCCAGGCTCAAGCCGGACAGCCGGGCAATATCGGTGCGCGAGAGCGGCCCCTGGCTTTTGATCAGGTTCAGGACGATGTTGCGATTGATCTGCTTGATCAGGTCCCGGTTGCCAATACGCATCGTCTGCTCCTCTAAAGTAACTTCATTCACTGAATGAAGTTACTTTATCACAAATCGGTTGGGCTGTCAATACGGTGAGGGCCCGGTACCTGGGCTGTTTCTGTGCTGACCCATTCTGCCGGATTTCCGGTTTGTTGCCGCCGGGGGTCATAAGGGAAGGAAACCGCTGGGTGCGCGCCAGGGGAAGCGCCGTGGCTTTCGGCGGTCGATGTTCGTGTTCGACACCCAACCGCATCTTTTACCCACAGGAAGGAGCACCCACCGATGGCAACCAATCCACCCAATCGGCCCGCCCCGCAGCTACCGCACACGGTCCTCCAGTGGCTGCTGGATGCAGACCCGGCGATCCGCTGGCAGGTGCTGCAAGACCTGATCGGTGCGCCTGCGGACGAAGTCGCTGCCGAACGTGCGCGGGTCGCCACCGAGGGCGCGGGCGCACGGCTGCTCGCCCTCCAGGGAGCCGACGGGCGGTGGGGCGGGGCGGCGTGGAACCGTGGGTGGACCTCCACCATGCACGTCCTGATGCTGCTGCGGGACCTGGGGCTGGATCCTGCGAGCGCCCCGGCGCGCCGTGCGGTGGGTCTTGTTCGGGACCACGTGATCTGGCAGGGTTGCGGCCCGCCGGAATGCGACAGCAACCCCTTCTTCGCAGGCGAGGTGGAGCCGTGCATCAACGGGCAGGTCGGGGCGGTCGGGGCCTACTTCGGCCAGGACGTGCAGGGCCTCATCAACCGCCTGCTCGGCGAGCAGTTGCCCGACGGCGGTTGGAACTGCGAGGCCGAAAACGGATCGACGCGGTCGTCGTTCAACACCACGATCTGCGTACTCGAGGCCCTGCTCGCGCACGAACAGGCGGGCGGGGCCAGCCCGGAGGTGACGGCTGCCCGGCGGCGCGGGCAGGAGTACCTCCTGGCGCGCCGCCTCTTGCGGCGGCGATCCACCGGTGAGGTGATCGCGCACGATCGCAAGGGCGGGGCCGCCTGGACGCGCTTCGCCTTCCCGACGTGGTGGCACTACGACGTGTTGCGAGGGCTGGAGTACCTGCGCCACGCCGGGGTCCGGCCCGACGCGCGCGTGGCCGAGGCGATTGACTTGGTCGCGTCCAAGTGCGACAGCGAGGGCCGGTGGTTGCTCGATACCCGGTATCCCGGCGAGATGCCGGTCGAGCTGGACGAAGGTGAGGGCCAGCCAAGCCGGTGGAACACGCTGCGCGCCTACCGCGTGTTGAACTGGTATGCCGCCGGAGCCTAACGCCGAGGCCGCAGGGCGGGGACGGGCCACGCGCCGCACCGGCCTGTTCAGTGACCCGACCTATCCGAAGGTAGCCTACAACCACTGGCACGTAACTTGCCGGGAAAGGGGGCCTGACGTACACGGAAGCGGGTGGACAGCGCGGGCGAGGGGGGCGACAGACGTGGGTGAGCGGTTGCAGTTTGGGGTGCTGGGGTGCGGCATCATCGGTGGGACACACGCCGGAGCCGTGGCCGCGCTGCCGGGGGCGACGCTGGCGGCGGTGGCGGACAGCGACTTCGCCCGCGCCGAAGCGCTCGGTGCCCAGTACGGAGTGCCCCCCTACGCGGGTCTGGCGGAGATGCTGGCGGGCACGGCTCTCGACGTGGTCACGATCGGCACCCCCAGCGGGCTACACGCCGCCCAGGCCTGCGCGGCCATGCAGGCGGGCTGCCACGTGCTGGTCGAAAAGCCGATGGCCCTCACCGCCGCCGACCTCGACACCATGCTCCAGGTCCAGACCGCCACGGGCCGACAACTGGCCGTGGTCAGCCAGCATCGCTTCGACCCGGCCACCCGCGAAGTGCAGGGGCGGGTCGCTGCTGGGGCCTTTGGCCGGTTGATGCTGGGCAGCGCGACCGTCGCCTGGTGGCGCAGCCAGGGCTATTACGACAGCGCGGCCTGGCGAGGCACCCGCGCTCTGGACGGCGGCGTGCTGATGAACCAGGCCATCCATTCGATTGACCTCTTGCAGTGGCTGATGGGACCCGTCCACAGTGTGTATGCCTATACCGACACGCGCGTGCATACGATGGAAAGCGAGGATGTCGCCGTGGCCGTGCTGCGCTTTGCGAACGGCGCGCTGGGCACCATCGCCGCCACCACCGGCGCGGCCCCCGGCGACGTGACTCGCCTCGAGATTTTCGGCGACCGTGGCTCCGCCGTGATCGAGAACGACTGCCTGGCCCGCCTGCGGCTGGTCGGCGAGGACGGCACGGCCCCTGACTCGGCGTCCTCCGACCCGGCCCATGGGGACCCCTCCGCGCCCAACAGCCATACCGCCCAGATCGCCGACCTGATCCGGGCGATCCGCGAGGGGGGCACCCCACTGGTGGACGGCCACGCGGGCCGGCGGCCCGTTGATATTATCCTGGCGATTTACGAATCGGCCCGCAGCGGCGGGGAGGTGGTGGTCCGATGATCCGTCTGGCGGCCTTCGGCGATGAGATCGCACCCGACCTCGGCGAGCAGATCGCCGTGCTGCAAGAAGCCGGTGTGCGCTATCTGGAGTTGCGAGCGGTGGGCGGCATCAATGTTCTGGATCTGACGGACGCGCAGGTGACCGACATCCGGCAGAAACTCGCGGCGGCGGGGATCGGCGTGTCCGCTATCGCCTCACCCGTCGGCAAGCTGCCGATCAGCAGTCCGTTCGAGGCGCACCTGGCCCGGTTCCGGCGCGCCCTGGCCCTGGCGCACACGTTCGAGACGCCGTTTGTGCGGATCTTCTCGTTTTATCCTCCCGCAGACGCCCCACCGGGGACCGTGCCGGAACGCGCGGCGGTCCTGGCTCGCCTGCGAACGCTGGTGGCCGGGGCGCGCGCCGCCGGAGTGACGCTGCTGCACGAGAACGAGAAGGATATCTACGGCGACACCATTGCCCGCTGCCACGATCTGCTACAGACCCTCGCCGATCCCCACTTCGTCGCCGCGTTTGACCCGGCAAACTTCGTCCAGTGCGACCAGGTGCCCAACCCCGATGCCTGCACCGCGTTGCAGCCCTGGATCCAGCATGTGCATGTCAAAGACGTGACGAGCGCAGGCCGGTTGGTGCCGGCAGGCGCGGGCGTGGCGGGCTGGCCGGGGCTGCTGGCCCGCCTGCGCGCGGCGGGCTACGACGGCTTCTTCACCCTGGAACCTCACCTGGCGGCGGCTGGCCCGTTCCAGGGCTTCAGCGGCCCCGATCAATTTCGCCTGGCGGCTCACGCTTTCCAAGATCTCCTGCGGGCTGAGGGTTGGGCCTACGCCTGAGCAGCGGTTAAAAAGCGTTCAGAGCGGCCACCTAGCCGCCCGCAGCAATCTGGTATCAACGAAGCACGACGAAGGGCGGGGAGAGTAGGGCGCGCCGATCTTCGCGTGCCCAGAAAGGGTAGGGGACATGCACCTGGCGTTCAGCACCCTGGCCTGTCCGGCCTGGTCTGGCGAGCGCATCGCCGCCGAGGCCGCCCGCCTCGGCTACGACGCGGTCGAGATCCGGCTCCTCGACGGCGATGTTCTGGATCCGGTGGCCGACACCCCCCGCATCACCGCCGCCGTTGCCGCTTGTCGCGCACACGGCGTGACGGTTTGCGCGTTCGACACCTCCTGCCGGTTGGTCCATGCGGACCCTGCCGACCACGCGCGCCACGTCGCCGATCTGGCCCGCTGGATCGGCCTGGCCCAGGCGCTCCAGGTACCGCTGCTGCGTATCTTCGGCGGCGAGGCCGCCGGGGTACCCGAGGCGGTGGCTAACCAGCAAGCGGTCGAGACTTTGACCTGGGCCGCCGGGGTCGCTGCGGGCCGCGGGGTCGTGCTGGCGCTGGAGACCCACGACGCCTTCGCCTCGGCGGCGCGCGTGGCGACCGTCCTGGCGCAAGTGGGATCGCCCGCCGCCGCTGCTCTCTGGGACACCCTTCATCCCTACCGTGTGGGCGAGAGCGTGGCGGCGGTGCTGGCCGCGCTCGGCCCCTACCTCGCCCACGTCCACCTTAAGGACGGCCAGCGCCCGGCCCCCGGCGGCAGTGATTGGTCGTTGGTGCCACTCGGCGACGGCGACGTTCCCTTACCGGCCATGATCGCCGCGCTGCGCGCCCACGGCTACACGGGCGTTTTATCCTTCGAGTGGGAGAAGAAGTGGCACCCGGAGCTGGCCACGCCGGAGATCGTGCTGCCCGCAGCACGCGCCTGGCTGCACGCGCTCACCCCGTCTGCGATATACTAGGGCGATGTGCTAGA
>JBBSEL010000051.1:0-10558 GCA_038239755.1 Chloroflexia bacterium
ATGAGCAATGAGAGCTCAGGGATCAGAACGACGCAATACGCAATACGCATCACGCATCATGCATCAGGCATCAGGCATCACGCATTGCTTATTGCTCAGCACTCAGCACTCAGCACTCATCCCTCATTGCTTGTCTACCTTCGCCAGTTCACCGAGCATTTTCTGCTGCAAGGCGGCGAGTTTGGCGAGCCAGTCTTTGCGGTAGGGGCGGAGGGTGTCGGCTAGCACCTGGGCCACACCCAGATGGCTCGCCCACTTGCGGTCGGCGGGCACCACATACCAGGGCGCGTGGGCGGGGCTACAGCGCGACAGCGCCTCTTCGTAGGCGGCGGTGTAGTCGTCCCAGAGGGCACGCTCCGCCCAGTCGCCGGGGTTTAGCTTCCAAGCTTTGGTCGCATCTTTTTCGCGGGCCAGCAGGCGTTGTTTCTGCTCGTCCTTGCTCAGATGCAGGTAGAACTTGACCACAATCGTATTGGCCGCCGTCAGCAGGTGCTCGTAATCGTTGATCAGGCCATAGGCCGCCTCGATATGCTCCGGCGGGGCTAGCTTGTGGACGCGCACCACCAGCACCTCTTCATAGTGCGAGCGGTTGTAGACGCCGATGATCCCGCGCGGCGGGGCGGCGGCGTGGACCCGCCACAAGAAATCGTGCGCCGCTTCCGGCGCGGTGGGCACCTTGAACGAGGTGATCTCGAGACCTTGCGGGTTGATGGCGCTGAGCACGCTGTTGATCAGGCCGTCTTTCCCCGCCGCATCGCGCCCCTGGATGACCACCAGCATAGCGTGGGTCTGCGCCCCCCACATCAGGGCCTGGAGTTCGGTCAATTCCGCAAGCAGCGGGGCCAATTGCTGGGGGGCATCGTCTTTTTGCAATCCACCGTTCGCGTCAGTGGGGTAATCTTTAAGGCGCACCTTGCTATCGGGATCAATTTTATACGTCAGTTTGTGGGCCATCGCGGGTTGTTACCTCCTCTTCGTGGTGAGGCTGAGTATACCACGAACCGGGGCGCTTGTGGAGCATGGCCCCCTCAACCCCTTCCAATTATCTAGTTGCGTTTATTAGTAGAATGCTTTACAATGCGGAAAATACTGGGGTAGATTGCACGATTATAAGGAGATGATACAGGTGAGTCGCTTGTCCGCTGATTCCGTACTCTCTTCGTTAGAGACTGGCGCGCCGGAAGATTTAGAGCGGCGCAAAGGGGTCCGCAATAATCGGGTGACCGCCGTTGCCGCACTCGGCCTGATGTTTGCTGCTATTTACGGTTCCTATTTGATCCTGACCGCGCCGCCGGTCAATCTGTTGCTGCTCGGCGTGACCCTCACCATCCTGGTGCTGACCATTGTGGTGCTGGCGCTGCTGCGTACCCGCCCGGTGTTGGCCTCCTATCTCATCCTGGGGACGCTGCTGTTCGAGTCGATCATTTTGACCTTTATACTCGGCCCGACCCTCAGCGGCGTGTTCAACTATTCGCTCCCCCTGGCGCTGGCCGGGTTGCTGCTGCCGCCGCGCCAGTTCCGGCTGATCGGCCTGGGGATCGTCGGGCTGTATGCCGTGGTCTTGTTCGGCTTCGTCACCAAAGTGTTCACGCTCATCCTGCCGAGCAACAAGCCGCCGACCGTGGGCAGCAGCGATTTCGTGTTTATTGTCCTGGGATTGGTCTTGATCTGGCTGATCAACTGGATGTTCACCGGCGACCTGAGCCTCGCGTTGACCCATGCCCAGGAGCGCGGCACGGCCCTGCACCACACCCTGCACCAACTCGGCAACCAGTACGAGGTGGAACACCGGGCCGGGCAGGGATTGGCCGGGTTGGCCGGGCAATTGGCCGGGGTGGCAGCATCCCAGGCGTCGGGCAGCGCCGAACAGGCCCGCACGCTGGAGCAGATCACTACCTCGGTCACCGATTTGACCGCGATGTCGGATCAGGTGGCCGGGGCGGCGACCACCGTGCGGGGGGTGGTGAGCGAGACCTTGCACTACCTCGATGACTCGCAGGCCGCCGTGGCCGGGAATATGGAAGCGTTGATCCGGCTAAACCGCGCCATCACCCAGATTGCCGAGCGCAATCAAGCCCTGATCATGCAGTCGGCGGTGATCGGGTCGATGGCCGATTCGATTGAGGAGATCGCCGGGCAGGTCCACCTGCTGGCCCTCAATGCGACGCTCGAAGCGGCAGGGGCGGGGGCGGCAGGCCGTCGCTTCGCCGTCGTGGCGACCGAGGTGCGCGAACTGGCGAGCCGCGCTTCGGCGGCCACCGAGCAGATCAAGACCCTGACCAGCCAAGTCGCCGGGGCGCAGGAAGCCGCCGCCCAGGCCATCCTCTCCGGCCAGGCCCAGGCGCACGAAGTGCAGGCTTATGCCGTGCGCATTGCGGATGTGAACCGCTCGGTGCAAGTCCACATGCAAGATGTGGCGGCGCTGACCGAAGAGATCGCCGTCGCCAGCACGCAGCAGCAGCAAATCCACCGCGGGATCGTGGTGGCGATGGGCGAGGTCGCCACGGTGGCGAACGAAGTGGCCGCCAGCAGCCAGCAGATTTCGCAGACCACCCAGGCGTTGAACGCTGCCGCCGGGCATCTCGCGCCGCCCGCCGAGGGGTTGGCCGTGGGGGCGGGGGTGTGGTAGAATAGCAGGTGTAGACTCTGTCGTATCGCCAGCAGGACCAGCCAGCAGGAGGCAAGCCCATGCCGATGTATGAATATTATTGCCGCGAGTGTAGCACCCATATTGAGACGCTGCGCCGGGCCGACGACCGCGATGCCCCGGTGACCTGTCCCACCAATGCCACGCACCGCCCGAAGCGGATGCTGTCGGTGTTCGCCACCCGCACGGCGGGCAGCCGGGAGTATGCTGGGTCGCGGGATCAGTCGTCCGGCGGCGGGTGCGCCTGCGGGGGCAACTGCGCCTGCCGGAACTGACGCGGCGGTTTAGCGGTCAGAAATCAGAAATCAGCTTTTTTCTGAGGGTACGCTTGGTGCTTGCCTGATGGGCGAATAAAAACGGCCGCGCCCCACCGTAATAAGTGGAGGCGCGGCTTTTTGGTGGGCGCTGGGGAGGGGGTTGATTACTGGGCGGCGGGTTGGGCGAAGCGCCACTGCTGGTCGATGGCGGTCTTAGGCATCTTGATCCAGGCGTTGCGGTCGGCCTGGGCGATCTTTTCCACCCCGATGTTCAGCTTTTCGGTGGCCCGTAGCAGTTCAAGCAGCCCGCCTTTGCGGTTCACCGCCGCCTCAATTGTGTCGGGGTCGCCAATGGCGGTGATGACGATGGGGCTGGTGATCTGCTGGTTGTCCACCAGGATATGCCCGTCGGCGTCGCTGCTCACCACCGAACGGGTCAGCAGGCGCACGTCATCCACCGCCATGCCCTCGACGCCGGAGCTACGCAGTTCATTAACTACATCTTGAATATGGCGCGCATCCACCGTGTCGGTGATGACGACACGCACGCCGGGGCCGGTGATATCGACCTCGCCGTTAGCGATACGCAGCCGCTTCACCTCGCGCACCAGGTCTTCCAGGTTGCTGGCCCCGGCGGTGTTGGTCTGCTTGTAGTTCGCTACTTCGGTCTGTAACTCGTCCAACTGGTCGTGCAGGTCCAGGTTGGCCCGGTAGAGGCTGCTGATATAGCTGGCCTGATCGTTCAGCGATTGGGTGGCGAGGTCGGTGGTGCGCTGGCTGCGGAACTGGGGCACGAGCATCAGGCCCAGAATCAGGCACACCAGGGCGATCAATAATTGGGCGCGCCACGATGTCATACACAATCCTCGGCTAGCTCGTTACGGAGAGTTGGAGTCGTCGGTCTGGGCAAAGCGGAAAATGTAGCTGCCGTTGTAGGCCGCCACAGACACTTTGTTTTCTTTGCGGATCTCGATGCCGATGTCATAGACCATCGCCCGCTGGTTGAGTGGTTGCACCTGGGGCGAGCTATGCAGGGCGGCTTCCATCTGGTCGCTGTTGCCGATGGCGCTAATCACGAACGGCGGCGACAGGCGGGTCGCGTTGCAGATCACCGTCGCGCCGACGCAATAGAGCTGCGTGTTCGCCATGATCCGCTCGCCGTTGATCGCTACGGCTTCGGCCCCGCTGGCCCACAGTGTATTGATTACGTCGCGCAGGTCGTAGTCATGCAGGATATAATTCGCCGCATCATCGTTCGGGGCAATCGGGCTGGTGCTGTCGCGGTAGGTGGCGATGACCCCCGGCCCACTGAGCGCCACCAACCCGGCGGTGACTTTCTCCTGGTTGAGCGCATCGTTGATATCGGCCAGGTTAGCTTTCTTCACCGATGCGTCACCCTGCATCGTGGTCAACTGGTTGCGCAGGTCGGTGATCTGGCGCTTGAGGTCGCTCTGCTCGGTTTCCAGCCGGTTGATCGTCTGGCCGACGACGATTTTGTCGCCGCCGGGGCGGGTGCTGGCGGGGGCACCGTTGCGCGGTTGCCACTGGAGCGACAGGGCCAGCCCACCCAGCAACCCCACCAGCATCAAGCAGAAGCTCAGCACGAGCATCGCTGTGCTGGGCCGGGAGATGCTAGGCGCGCGGCCTTCATGCAGGCCGGGGAGGGTAAATGGGATGGGGAAACGGGCCATAGCCAACTCCTCGCTGTAGCGGCAACGGGCCGGGGCAGGCGGATCAGACCGGATCACACGGGTTGTATAGATATATAACGCTGGAACAGGGCGCGAGGTTTCAGCCCTACGTCCCTATTATACCCGATTGGGGGAGTTTTCCACAAAACGAGACGCTTGTGTTCGCCACACAAGCGTCTCACCACAGAGCAGGTATCCGGCTCGCCGGGACGGGCGTCAGTGTGCGCCCTGGATCTCGATGTTCAACACGCGATGGTTGTTCGTCGTATTGTTTTCGTGGGCGACGGTGTCCACATCCACCATCAAAATATAGCGGTTGTACCGCGGTGGGGCTTCGGTGCTGGTAAAGCGGATCGTGGTCAAGTCGCCGGCGGTCAGGCTGGAAATGCGCTTGGTATAGGTCATCAGCACCTGGGTGCGGTCATCGTTGTACAGCACCGCGCGCACGTTGAAACTGCTCTCGCGCCGATTGCCCAGGTTCTCAATACCCACCACCAGACTGACCGGCTGGTTGGCGAGGATCCGGTCCACATCCAGGGCCGGGTCAAAATCCACCCCGATGATCCCTAAATCATGCTGCTCCCCCGTGTTGGGAGCCGGGGATACATTCGATGGTGCCGCGTTCACCGGCGTCTGATCGGTTACCTGTACTGACCCACATCCCGAGGCGGCCACATACGCTCCCAGTACGACCAACAGGACCCCTATCCGGGTCAACAGGGGGCGCAGACGACCCCGTCCGTCGCTGCTACTCCTCATATGCTGCTCTCCACTCTCTCGCCCCTGTCTGCACTCACTAAACACGTTCCCTGGCGCAGAGGCGATGCTACACCGGCGTTATCTTACTACATCCTCTGGGCTTTGTCAAACAACATAGAAGCGCGAATTCTAATGATGAAAAACCCGACGCCCGGAATTAGCAATCAAACGCCACCCCTGCGGTTGCTTTTCACTTTCGAGTGTGCGCCTTCGACGCCACGCTGCTAGAGGCGCAGGGCGGTGCAACCCGACGCGGCAGTGTTCGCTTTACGCTATAGTAGGCATGTGATACAATGAGGCCGGGCCAGGAGGAGGAGATAGGTGCGAAGAAGCCGCCGGGGACAGGCGTTATGGGGCGTGGTGCTGCTGGGCATATGGGCGCTAGCATTGGGGCTGGCGGGGTGCGATCCGGGGCCGGTGGTGTTCAACCGCACGCCGGTGCCCGAAGCCACTCTGGCTCCCCAACTCGCGTCCTATTCAGGCACGATCACCTGCGTGGGGTCGAGCGTGCTGGCCCCTGTGCTGGCGGCGGCGGGGGCGCAGTTCCGCCAGGCCTATCCCCTGGCCCACGTCCTGGTGATCACCACCACCAGCCAGTCGGGCCTGTCGGCGGTGCAAGACGGCGGGGCCGACCTGGGCCTGTCCGATGTGGCGGCGCGGGCCTTCGCGGGTATCGACAGCGAGGCGCTGCACGACTACCCGGTGGCGGGGACGATCTACGCCCTGATCGCCCACCCCGCCGTCCAGGTGACCAACCTGACCCGGGCACAAGTGCAGGGCATCTATACCGGCGCGATCCACAACTGGCGTGAACTGGGCGGGGCCGATCAGGATATATTAGTCGTGAGCCGCCCGAAAGGGGCCGGGTCGCGCGCTATTTTCCGCCAGACCGTTTTGCAGAGCGCGTTGGAAGACGATACCATTGCCACCCCCCAGGATATCAATGCCGACGTGGCCGTGACAGTGGCGGCCCGGCCCGGTGCCATCGGCTATGTGTCGCTCTCCGCCGTCGGGCCGGGGGTGCAGGTGCTCACCCTGGACGGGGTCGCCCCCACCGCGCCCGCCGCCCGGCTCGATCAGTACCCCTTTTGGGGGGTCGCCCATGTCTACACCAAAGGCCAGGCAGGCGGCCTGGCTCAGTCGTTTATCGATTACCTGCGGACCACCGACGTGCAGCTCGAACTATTTAAGGCGCAGGGGTTCATCCCCGCTTCTGATCTGCCCAACGCAGGTGGCCCATGACCCGGCCCCCGATCACCCCCCGCCCCACCCGCATCCGGCCCGCCGGACCCCTCTTGCGCCTGTTCCAGCGCCTGCGCGCTCCCCTGTGGGTGAAATTGGCCGCCGGGCCGATTGCGATCACGGTGTTGATGCTGCTGATCGGCCTGAGCATCGCCGCCACGTTCGGCAGCATCCAGCAGGTAGGCGAACAACTGGTGCAGGATTCGCGGCTGATCGAGCAGGCCACCCGGTTGCAAATCACCGTGCGCGGCGCGGTCAACTTCAGCCGCGAAGTGATCCAGGACCCCCACGACAAGAACATCGCCGGGTATTTCCAGCAGCGCAAGCTGGTGCTGGATGGGCTGGACACAGTGCGGGCGACCGGGGTGACCCTCTCGCCCGATGAAGACACCTCGTTGCGGGCCATCGATCGTGCCCTGGCCGAGTCTGACCGCATGGCCGGGCTGGTGGAGGACAACCTGCTCGACGGGGCGCGCAGCCTATGGGACCAGCGCGTCCACGACCTGGCGGACACGGCGGTGATCGAGGCGGATCGCTTCCGCCGGGCGCGCGAGAGTGCGGCAGAGCAGAACATCGGCCACGCGCTGGACGCGATCTGGGGATCGGCGCTGACCACCGGCCTGCTGATCGTGCTGGCCCTGATCACCGTGCTGGCGTTCGGCTGGCTCAATACCGGGCTGGTGGCCCGCCCGATCCGCCTGGTGGCGCTGGCGATGCAGCAGGTGGCGGCGGGCGACCTCGATGTGACCGTGGCTCTGGCCCAGCGCGATGAACTGGGCCTGCTAGAGCAATCGTTCAACCAGATGACCGGGGCGTTGCGGATTTTGCTCAAGCGCCGCCGCCCCACCACCGGCTCGCTGCCGCAGCCCGCGTTGCCGGTCGCCGGGCCGCCCCTGGACGAAGATAGCGCCTTGCTCCGCACCGCCCGCGATGCCGCCGTCGAAACCTCGCGCCTGGGGGCCGAACTGGAAGAAGCCTATCGCATCCAGGCCGCCCTCCTGCCGCCCCCCGATCAGCGGCTGCACGGCTGGCATATCGAGGCCAGCACCGTGCCTGCGGTCGAACTGGGCGGCGATTTCTATGACTTGCTGAACCTGCCAGGCGGGCGGCTGGGGCTGGTCATCGGCGATGTGTCGGGGCATGGAGCTGCGTCGGCGCTGCTGGGTGCCTGGACGCAGGGCATGATCGCGGCGGTAACGGAGACGGAGCCGGACCCAGGCCGGGTGTTGGTCCAGATCAACGCCGCGCTGCGGAGCCGCCTACCGCGCCGCATGATGGTGACCCTGGCCTACATGGTCATCGATCCGCAGGCCAGGACGATCGAATTCGCCAACGCCGGGCACCCTTTCCCGATCTTGCTGTTCAACGGCGAAGTCCCCGCGCTGGAGGGATTGCCCAAAGGGGTCGAATTGCAGGCCACGCTCTATGGCGATCCCGCCAGCGGCAACGGCAGCGCCCCCGTGCGGACCCGCCCGTTGGACCAGCCCGGCATGACCCCTGCCGGGGATGGGCACTGGTTGTGGCTCCATGCGCCGGGGGTGCCGTTGGGGGTGGCCGCCCGCCCGCACTACCCCACCATCCGCCTGCCGCTGGAGACGGTCGAGACGGTCTGCCTCTACAGCGACGGGGTGATCGAGGCACGCAACGGGACCGGGGAGATGTTCGGGTTCGCTGGCCTCCACGCTGCCTGCCAGGATCTGCCCCTGCTCGCTCCCGATCATCACACCTACACCGCTGCCGCCGGGATGATGCAGCGGGTGGTCACCTTTGCCAGCGGCACGCCCATCGACGATGATATGACCGTGCTGCTGGTCCGCCGCCTCCCCGCCGCCGACCTCGTCGTCCCGACCGATGCCGACGTGCGCTACACCCGCATCCCCGAAGGCCCCGCTGCTGATCTGCCCGCTCCCGCCGCAGAGGTCGCCCGCCCGGCAGCGGGATAACGCCTGCGCCCGGTCCTGTTCCTCGTCCCAAAACCTCATTCCGAACGATCCCGCTTACTAACTGTTGACAGCAGCAGGCAGGATGCTTATACTGAAGCTAGCGGCGGGATCACCGGTCGGGTGATCGTGGCCTTTTTCAGAACTTCGCTCCAGCGCTTAAGGGACGTAGAGTGCGCCGGTCGGATGTGGGTTAGCAGGCTAGAGGAGGTAAGGTTGTGTCTTCATTGATCAATCGTTTGCAGGGTGGGAATAACCAGCAAAATCAGGGGGTGTTGAACGAAGACCAGCTGATGATCCAGGGACCGCCGCCCCCGCCGCCCGGCCCGCCCTCGCCGGTCGGCCCCCTCCCGCACCAGCCGGGGTTCGGCCAGCCCGGCTTTGGCCCGCCGCCCAACCTGCCGCCCATCGCCGCCCTCTTGCCCGAACCCAAAACCGTGGCGCAGACCGGCCTGCCGCTCGGCATGATCATTGACCTCGCGCTGAAGTCGCTCTACTACACCAGCAACCTGACCGGACACGACATCGCCGGGACCATGCGCCTGCCCTTCTACGGGGTGGTGGAACCCGCCCTGCTGGCGCTGAAGAAAGAGGAACTGGTCGAGGTCAGCGGCACGTCGGGCATCGGTGAGGCCGCTTACCAATACCTGATCACCCAGAAGGGGATGGACCGCGCCGCCGCCGTGCTGCGCCGCTCCAGCTATGTCGGCCCCGCCCCGGTGCCGCTGGGCAAGTACATCGAGATGGTGCTCCAGCAGGCGGCGCGCAAGACCCGCATCGACCGCCAGGCGGTGCATAACTCGCTCCAGGGCATGATCCTGAGCCAGGAGATGGCCGACCGGGTGGGCGCGGCGGTGAACGCCGGGCGTTCGCTCTTCCTCTTCGGCGCGCCGGGCAACGGCAAGACGATGCTGGCCGAGCGCATTGGCCGGATGCTGGGCGGCAACATCGCCGTCCCCTACGCCATCGAGTCGGACGGCCAGATCATCCAGTTGTTTGACATGCTGGTTCACCGTCCGGTGCCGCAGGGCGGCGGGCAAGGGCCGGATGCCAAGGTGGGCGGCCTGCCCGACCCGCGCACCGCCGAATACGCCGATCACCGCTGGGTGCAGATCCAGCGCCCGGTGGTTATGGTCGGCGGCGAGCTGACGATGGACAATCTGGACCTGCGCTACAACGACACCAACGGCTTCTATGAAGCGCCCTTCCAGCTCAAGGCCAACAACGGCGTCTTCTTGATCGATGACTTTGGCCGCCAGGTGATGCCGCCGCAAACGCTGCTCAACCGCTGGATCGTGCCGCTGGAAAAGAATGTGGACTTCCTCACCCTCCACACCGGCAAGAAGCTCCAGGTGCCGTTCGAGTTGTTCCTGGTCATGTCCACCAACCTGGAACCCGCCGACTTGGTAGACGAAGCGTTCCTGCGCCGCATCCAGAACAAGCTGCATATGCCGTCGCCCACCCGTGACCAGTTCCGCAACATCTTTATCGGCCAGTGCCAGCAGATGGGCGTGCCGTTCGATGATGGCGGGCTGAACTATCTGGTGAGCGAGCACTACATGAAGTCGGGGCGGCCCTTGCGCGGCTGCCACCCCCGTGACTTGCTACGCCAGTTGACCGGCCTGGCCCGCTACATGACCCTGCCGCCCCAACTAATCCCGCCGCTGATTGATGCCGCCTGCCAGACCTACTTCGTGCCGATGAAGGATTTATAGCCAATTGTTGGTGTGTTGGTTGCCTGATT
Organism: Chloroflexia bacterium; assembly: GCA_038239755.1. Taxonomy (GTDB): domain Bacteria; phylum Chloroflexota; class Chloroflexia; order QHBQ01; family JAICKM01; genus JBBSAN01. Next base: position 10,281 of record JBBSEL010000051.1, read on the forward strand.
AGTCGCAAAACCCTCCTGCTCCTCCAGCAGGAGGGTTCTGTCTTACCGGCCATCGCTCACCGCAGAGGTACGAAAATGACCCAAGCCCTGCCGCGTCTCACGCCGCTCTGGAATCAATTCCGCCAGAAGGGTCTCCCCTGGTTCTTGCTCATCGGCGTCAATCTATGGAATTTGGGGCCGCATGAGCCTGTCCTGATCATCCTGTCGATCGGTGTGGTATTCGGCCTGGGGTGGGCCTGGCGCGCAGGCACCCAGGCACTTGGCCCACGGATCGGGAC
>JBBSEL010000052.1:0-10432 GCA_038239755.1 Chloroflexia bacterium
CCGCAGGTCGCCCGGCGCGGCGCGGCGGGTCCGCCAGGCCCAGAGCGCCAGGCTCAGGAGCAACAGGCCGTTCACCCACGCATAGCCCCCCGCGCCAAAGGTCAAGGCCCACTCGGGGGCTATCGCACTCGGCATCACCGCCGTATACTCCCGGTAGTGCTGCAATTGGGCCACCCAGTCTACCAGCCAGCCGGGCACTAGGGCCAGCGATCCCACCAGAAGGACCATCATCCCAACAGCGAACCCCCCGGCCACCCCCCGCCGCGCCCGCCAATCTCCGGTCACCCAGATCGCCCACCAGAGCAAGAACGGCACGCAGAGTTGCGGTTTGATCATCGCGACCGCGATCAAGACCCCGGCAGGCCCATACCAGCGCCGGGTGATGGCGGCTGCCGCGCCGGCCAGCAGCGCCAGGGTCAGGACCGTCGGCTGCTGGAGCGCGACATCGGTCAGCGTCGGCAGCGCGCTCAGGCTCAACAACCCCCAGCCGAGCCGGGTCGTCCAGCCGAGCGGCCAGTTGTAAGCCCGCAGCCAGCCAAGGGTGGCGAGGCCGACCAGCGCCAGCAGGACCGGATAAAGCCAGGGCTTGAGCGTCAGGAACGGCAGCAAGGTCAGCGGGGCCAGCACAAAAACTGTGTAGAGCGGATAGGCAAAGCCCTGCCGATCCCGGATGGGGTCATCGGCGGCCAGCACATGCCCATACATCCCTTGCTGGATGGTTACGGTGACTTCCGGGCTGTAGGGGTTGGTCCCCTGATGGAACAACGCCCAGGTGCCGTACCAGCGCGGCCAGATGTCGGAATAGGTGGGGCCGTCCGCCCAGGCCGTGTCCCCCAGCGCTGTCGTAACGGCAGGCCAGAGCATAAGCGCCGCATAAATCCAGACGCCCACGCAGAGGATGGTGGTCACGAACAGGATGTTGCCCCGACCGGGCGACCGGGCAACGCGGGCGGGGGCGGGATCGCTCAGTGCGGGGTCGAGAACGTCTTCTGTCAAGCGCATGTCCTTCCCACGCAGGGAATGCCGGAGTGCGGCCCGGCCAAGCAGGGCACCAGGCCAGTACCGTCAAAGACGCCGGAGGTGCGGTTCTATTATACCAGCTTCGTACACCCCTGCCCAGGATGCCCTGGACCGTCAGGGGCGGCTGACCCGCAACCCATTACGCTCCAGCAGCCAGACAGTACGGGTCGTGAAGCCGCCCAGCCGCGTGTAGTAGGGGACCGACCCGAGGACATGATAACCAGATAGGGCCTTTTCGCCAATCGTGTAGGGAATAGTGGGCGGGCTGCCCGCCGCCGCGCCCACCGCTAGGGCACGGCGCAGGCTGAGCCGCCGTGTCCACAGCAAATACCCACCCAGCACCCCGGCGGGCAGAATGCCAGGTTGGCGAACGAGACCGACGGCGGCACTCCGCAGCATCGCCCCAAGCAGGAGGCGATCATCCTCCCGGTCCAGGCCCCAGAGGATCAGCAGGGCGCTCCCACTCATCAGCGTCATGAAGGGTACATCGGTCATGAAGCTATAGCTGAGGTGCAGGTAGAGGGGGTTGAGCACCCGCAGGAGGGTGCCGAATAGGGCCGGGCCGGGGGTCATCAGCACCAGCGTCCGCAACAGGCCGTAGCAGGTCACGACCCCCAGGTAGGCCAGCACCAGGGTGGAGGCCGTGAGGACGGTAAAGCTGTAGCCAAACAGTTGCACGAACAGGAGGCCCCAGGCGGCCTGAGCGATCAGGCTGACCAGCGCCCAGTCGGCCCGGCTCGTACCTGCTACGACCTATGGCGGTAAGGGCCGGGGCACCCGGCGTGCCCCATTCATCTTGTAATCTCTTACCAACCTCTTATTCATACAGTATTCAGCTTCTCCTTCTACAATGCTTATGTAACCGGGACAGCGCGGTTACATAGGCTAGAGCAAGCCTCAACGATCAGCATTCTATCCAGACAGGGACCAGAGATATTACGGGCACCCATTAAGGGTTAACACCGGTGCGTATGCTGTGGGCGCAGATGCACCCGATCGCCCGTCGCCCTCTACGCGCCAGGATACTATCCTGGGCCGTCGGGGGCTTAGATCGCAGCGGGGCCTTGAATACACCAGCGCAGGGGATGGTCCTACGGACCAGTTGCTGGTATGTTCAAGGCCCGCGCTTTTAGGGGGGAGCAGATGGGCAAGCATGGGCGGCGACCAGCGGTCGCCGGTATATTCGCGATTCTAGGGTTAGTGGCGCTGGGCGCAGCCGTTGCCACGGTCTGGGCGGAACCCGCACAGCAGGCAGACACCGCAACCCGCTTCGCCATTATTGGCGACTATGGGACGGCAGGCCGGGCCGAACAGGATGTGGCGAACCGGGTCCACACCTGGAACCCCGATTTCATCCTCACCACGGGCGACAATAACTACCCCAGCGGGGCCGCCAGCACGATTGACCAGAATATCGGCCAGTATTACCACGACTTCATCTACCCTTATAATGGCCGCTATGGAGCGGGTGCGACGGTCAACAAATTCTTCCCCGCGATGGGCAACCATGACGGGGTCACCGCCAGCGGCGCGCCCTATCGCAACTACTTCGGCCTGCCCAACAACGAGCGCTACTATAGTGTCACCAAGGGACCCGTCCAGATCTTCGTTCTGGACAGCGGGACCGGCGAGGAGAGCAACCTCAGCGCCACCTCGGAGCAGGGCCAATGGCTGCGCGCCGGGCTGGCCGCCTCCACCGCCTGCTGGCGCATCGTCACGATGCACCACCCGCCCTACTCGTCCGGGGTGCATGGCTCGAACCCGGCGCTCCAGTGGCCCTATGCGCGGTGGGGCGCGACGGTGGTCCTGGCAGGCCATGACCATGATTATGAGCGCATCATGGACCCGACGACCCACCTGCCCTATATCGTGGACGGCATCGGCGGCACCAGCCTCTATCCCACGCTCTTTCCGATCTCCGGCAGCGCGGTGCGCTACGCGGGCGACTACGGGGCCATCCGCGTGGACGCCGACTCCCGCACCACCCTGACCTTCCAGACCATCACGCGGGGCAATTACCTGATCGACACCTACCGCGTTATCGGCTGCACCGCGCCGCCACGCGCTGCCGCGCAGCCCAATCAGCGAACCGCTGCCCCCAGTCGATGATGCGATAATCCTTCCCAGGCCCCTACCCTCGTTGAAGACGGGGCGCGCTCCCAGCTAGGGGCGCGCCCCGCCTTTCCGTGAATACGCTCACCATAAATTCTACCGTATAAAATTGTGGGGAGAACATTACAACTTCATAGAATCTGCATTGGCTCATGTAGGCTTCGGGGTGAAAGGGACGATCATCATGGCGACGAACTCGGGGGTCACGTCTTTGAGGTTGTAGGCCCACTCAAAGACGGCCCCATACCCACTCAAGAACCCCTTGTTCACCCCACGGAACGGGCGCAAGTGGTTGCGTAAGCCGGCCCTCGGTGGCGATGCTGCCCTTGATGATCCCCGAGGTGAGGAACAGGCCGTCTACCTGCCCGGCTTGCTGGAGGGTGGCGAAGCCACAGGCAGTTCGTCGGGGCCGAAGGTGACGCGGGCGGTCTCGGTGCGCCCGGCGCGGAAGGGGCAGTAGAAGCAGTTGCGCTCGCACGCCGGGGTCAACATCGTCTTGAGGATTGGCTTCTGCGCCCGCCGGTTCAAACGTGGTGGCGTTGCCCACCTGGACCAGCTTGGTCAGGATGTCGGGAACCGAGTGGACGAGCATACCCCCATTAGAGCGAACATTTGTACGGAAGTCTACCCCTGACCGATGCCCCGCGCCTCCTCACCCGGCAGACAGGGAGGATCTCCTGCCGCCATCACAGGATGATGATGTGCTTGTCGTACTCAGGGGCCGGGCGGAAGACGATCTTCGAGGAGCCGGGGTAGCGCTCCTGTAGCCAATCCACCACGATCCCGCTAACATTATCGCCAAAACCCTGCTGGGTAAACAGCCGCTTTTTGATGTCAGCTTCGGCACTGATCAGATACTTATGGCGCGAGAGCCAGGTCAAGAAAGCCTTTGGAGTAGGACCGGGTCCCTTACCCGCCAGGTAAAGAACCCGGTCGGTGCCACTCGCGCCGGTGGGGGCTGGCGGCAGGACATAACCTTGCCGCAGGTAATCGCGCAAGTCCTGGAACGTGGGTCGCTTGGGCAGTTGCTTGCCGGTGACGATCGGTACCCAGTATGCTAGCGCCTCGCGGACGCCTGGCTCCGCCCATAGTTGCTGGGCGGCCTTCGCGGTATCGGGGATAAACTTCGAGGCGAAGGTGCCAAAGATCTGGAACCAGTCGGGCGCGCTTACCTTCGGCTTGACCGCCCCGCCGAAGAAGCTCTGGACTCCGGCCAGATAAGCGGGGTCCGCCCCCGCATTGCAGCCCTGGATTTCGATCCAGGAACTGGCGGTGATCTTGGCCCGCACTTTGTCCAGGTTAGCGAAGAAATCGGGCGTCTCGGTGAGGCGCACGACACTTGCCGACGGAGCCTCTTTGAATTGTTGCTCGTAACCGGGGATGCGAGCCGGATCGACCTTGACGGCGGCCCAATCCACACCGCGGGCTTGATTGATCACCACCTGTTCGGCATCGGCCAGTGCCTGGTCAACGTCGGCAGGCTGCCTGCTGCCGCCGCCCGCCCGGATCAGGGTCTTACGCACAGCAGTACGGTACAGATCGGCCTGGATTTTCGCCTGCGCCTTCAGGCGAAAGCCGGCAGCCGCATAATTCCCCTTCTCGGCATTAACCTGTTCCACGACCCACCAGATGAACTGGCGCACGAGCGGATCGGCGGCCCCCCCAATCCGGCCCAGGAAGCCCTGAGCCGCGACATTCACGTTGTTGATGATCGCCTGGAGCGTCCCGGCATCGACCAGATGTTGCTCCAGGTTCGGCAACTTGGCGACCGTGTCCACCAGCCAGTCGCTCTTTCGCACGGTATCGGGGCCGCCGTCAAGAAACTGCATCATGAGCAGTTGCGGGTTGGCGTGGGAGACAAGCGTTACATGGTCGATGCTCGCTTGCCCGGCCAGATCCTTGACGATCGCCTCGATTGAGGGAACCCCCGTATGAACCGGAGAGTAGCCCCAGTCGGCGTAGAACTTGGCGGCCTTATCCAGGTACTTCTTATCGCCATGCGCCGAGATGTAGACCGGATGGAACAGGGGTATGCGTCCGGCCAGTCGTCCCCGAACGTGGGGACGGCCTCGGCCCAGTGTGTCTGCCGCCTGCGCGGCCTCGGCCTCCAAGAGGCTGACCGCCTCGGCGACCTCGCCAGTTCCCCGCCCTGAAGCGGCGTGCTGCGCCTGGAGGACATGGGTCAGTTCATGCGCGAGGAGGTGCAGCCCCCGGCCTGTGTGGGGGGCGTAGAAGCCGGAGCCGAAGGCGATATCGCGGCCCAGGGTGTAGGCGGCAGCGCCGAGTTGCCGCGCCGCATGGGCGGCCTGCGGGTCGGTGTGCAGCCGCACAGCGGCAAAGGAACTGCCGAATTGCGCCTCCAGCAGCGCCCGCGTCCCCACTGGCAGGGGCTGGCCGGGACCACGCACACCCCCCTCCGCCCGGCTAAGCTGGGTCACGTCGTCCCCAGGCCGCTGCGTTGGCTCCGCTATGACCGCTACGTCCGATGATGCATGTTCAACGCCCGACGAGTCGCCAGCGCGGTCGGGCGGAAGCGCGCCGGGGGCACGCGCCGGGCGGGCCGCGCCGCGTAACGAGATCCCGCCAGGATGTGTCGCTGCGGCCCCCATGCCGCTAGCGTCGCCCTGGCCCGCCTGCGCCTGTAGCCACTGTTGCACCGCTTGATTACCGGCGGTGCGCTGCAAGTACAAAATACCGGCAGGAAGATGTGACCCTGGCGCTCCCGTCAGAGCCTGCCCCCGGCTGCTGGCACCCCGGCTGACCGGCTGATTCTGCCTTTGGGTGAAGTTTGGCATCGACCTTGATCTCTCCGGCACTGCACGCTCTGGCTATTAAAGCAGACCAGCGTCTCGCTAGCGTCTACGGAGCATCTATCCGGCGTCTTTGCAGGGGGGAATCAGGAGGCGCGGGCTTGGCCTGCGACGACCGTCCGCGTGCGCCGGTCGTACAGCAGCGCGCCCGCCACGCCCACCAGGCACAGCCCCGCGCAGATCAGCAATGCCCAGACCACGCCGAGGGTGCTCGACAGCGTGCCGATCAGGAAGCCGCCGATCGGGGTAGTCCCCGCGAACAACAGGATGTAGAGGCTCATGACCCGCCCGCGCAATTCGTTCGGCACGGTCAGTTGTAGCAGCGTGTTGGCCGAGGTGGTGAAGAGGACCCCCGCGCCGCCGAGCGCCATGAGCAAGAGCGCCGTCAGGGCGAAGTGGGCCGACAGGGCCACCGCGCCGAGCAAGAGGCTGAACAACGCCGCACTCGCTACCAGGCGACGGCGCGTGACTTGCCGGGCATAGGCCGTGGTCAGCGCGGCGATCAACGAGCCGAGGCCGAGGAAGGCCGACAGGCCGCCGAAGCCCGCCGCGTCGGTCTTCAACAGGAAGCCCGCCACCAGCGGCAACACGACGCTAAAGTTATAGCCGAAGGTGCCGATGGAGGCCATCAGCAACATGACCAGCAGGACCGGCGGCGTGTGCCAGACGTAGCCCAGGCCCTCCAGCAAACGCCGCCCGACCGGCCCACTCGGCATCTTCGGCACCGCCGCCATGGTGTTGGTGTCCATCATCAGCAAGCCCGCGATCACGGCCAGGAAGCTGACAGCGTTCAGCCCTAACGCCGGGGCGATGCCGAACTGGGCGATCAGCAGCCCGGCCACCGCCGGTCCCATGACCCGCGCCCCGTTGAAGAGCATCGAGTTGAGCGCAATCGCGTTCACCAGATGGGCGCGGCCCACTAGTTCGGGAACAAACGCTTGCCGGGTGGGGTTGTCGAGCGCGTTGATCAGGCCCTGAACGGCGGCCAGGATGTAGACGTGCCAGATCTGGATCGTGCCCGTCGCCACCAGCGCGGTGAAGACCGCCGCCTGGAGCAGCGCAGCGGTCTGCGTCACCAGCAACAGTTGGCGCTTCGGCCAGCGGTCGGTGATGACCCCACCCACGAGCGAGAGCAGAGTGATCGGCAAGAACTGGCAGACCGTGACCACGCCGAGGGCGAACGGCGAGTGGGTCAACTGGATCACCAGCCAGTCCTGGGCCGTGCGCTGCATCCAGCTTCCGGTGAACGAGATCAGTTGTCCGATCCAGAACAGCCGGTAGTTCCGCACCGCCAGGGCGCTGAACCCCCGTGTGAGCGTGCTGAGCGACAGGTGCGGGCGCGCCACCGCCGGGGGGAGTTCGGGGAGCGGATCCGGCACCGCCGGACGCTCCGGGATTTCGATCTTCATACGGGCGGCACCTCGGTCTGCGGGGCGACGGCATCGTCGGCCTGGTTCAGCACACGACCAAGCGCGGGCAGGGCCTGGGCCACCGCCGTTAGCTCCTCGGCGCTCAACGCCTCCATCAGCGGGAGGAGGCGCTGCACGATGCGGGTTTGCGCCCGCTGGTAGTGCGTGTGCCCGCGCCCGGTCAGTTGCAACAGTTGCTGCCGCCGATCGTCGGGGTCGGGCAGGCGTTCGATCCAGCCACGCTCCACCAGGCTCTGGACGAGCACACTCATCGACTGCAGGCTGACCCGCCGCCACTTCGCCAGGGCGCTCAGGGTGCGCGGGGCCTCGCGCAGTTGCGCCAGCACACGAAACTGCGGCATCGTCGTATCTTCGCCCGCCGCCGCCCGCATCTCGGCGCTGATCATGCCGTTCAACAAGGGCAACACCTGCAACAACTCCTGCGTCGCTTGTTCCGCCGTCCACGTCATCAGATAACCTCAATCTGCTTGATAGTCAACAATGCTGAGTATATCACGAGAGCGGTCAAAGATCAAGCTTGAACGGCTGAGATCCGGTCACAACGGGCAGCGACGGTTATGACCGGATGCAGGGGGCGCGGCCAGGGCACAAAGCAGGCGGTGCTGATCCCAGCACCGCCTGCTTTTATCGTGATATGAGGCTTATTTCTGAGGACGATGAGGGTTTTGCGGGTCATCCCCCGATTACAGCCGAGGATCGACCGGCTCGGTCTCCAGGGCCAGCACGCCGAAGACACATTCGTGGACCCGGCGCAGCGGCTCGTCCCGTGTGAAGCGCTCCAGCGCCTCGATGCCCAAGGCGAACTCGCGCAGAGCCAGCGCCCGCTTCGCGCCCAGCCCACGCTTCCGCAGTCGGTCCAGGTTCGCGGGCAGCATGTACTCTGGCCCGTAGATGATTCGCAGGTACTCTCGGCCTCGACACTTCACCGCCGGTTGGAGGATGCCCCGGCGGCCCGCCGTGATGAAGTCCCACGGCTTGACCACCCGGCCCTCGCCGCCGCGCCCGGTCAGCGCCTCCCACCAGGCGACGGCGGCGGCCTCGCTGGCCGGGTCACTCAGGTCCACCACACGGATAGCGGTGGGCAGCAGCATCGCCGGGTCCGCCGCACAGAGGCGGACCAGGGTCGCCATATGCCAGCCGTGGTTCTTGTCGGTATGCACCGCCCCGGCAGTCGCCAGCAGGTGGAACGGGGCCAGCTTCAGGTCGGTCACCCGCTCCACCGGCCAGCAGTAGTGCCGGTAGGCGGCGACGTACTGATCGGCCAGTTGCTCCCCCATCTGGTATGCGGCGAGGACCGGCGCGAGATCCAGCTGAGTGACCGTTGCTGCCGCCAGCGCGGCCACCGCCAGCGCCAGCGCCGCGTGCGCCGCTGCCCCCACTTGGCGTACTGCTGGCGCACCAACTCCTGCGCCTTCACCGACCAGGGCATCAACTCCGCGTCCAGCGTCACCCAATCGGTCGCAAACTCCTTCCAGAACCCGGCGCTGGTCAACGCCGTCCGCACCCGGTCCAGAAACTCCGTTTCCAGCATCGCGTCAGTTTGTTTGCTACCAAACCCCACTTTATGCTTGTTCAATATGTGTCGCTATCGGATTGAGTAATAATGGACGATAGGATGGTCTTGGACAATAATTAATCAAAACCAGGCATTGGTCATATATAGGGGTACAATAGTACTAAGGTTTGCTCAGTTCCGCAGAGGATGTGCTATACTAGCTAACACATGAGCCGCGTTATAAACGGCGTTAGAGCCTTCTCCTATCCTATAGCCACACGTTGGATCATGGAGTATAGGGGGAAGGTGGAAGCGTGTCAGCATTCGTCATGCGAAAATACCATCCGCCAGGGCGTTCCGTTTTCCGCTTTGTCACGCGCCATCTACGGTATCAAATCGTTATCCCGTACCTGTTGCTGGCGATTGTATTCGCGGCGGGAGGGACCTATCTCTTCGTGCGCCTTGCCGATGAGACGCGCCGCGCGCAGTTCGATGATCAATTGCTGAGTGCGGTTCAGGCGGCGGCGACCAGCCTGGCCCGCGCGGAGGCCCAACAGGTGGAGGGGTTGCGGCCCATGCTCTTCACCGAAGGCTTGCTCGATGCCCTGAGTCACCGCGACTCGCAGCGTCTCTACCAGTTGATCGATCCGGTGGCCCGCAATGGCGGCTTTGATCAGGTGGGGGTGGTCGGCAGCGATGGGATGCTGCTGCTCGACTGGCAGGCAACGGGGTCGGGGGATGGGGCCTCCCGCGCGGCGGGTCCCGTCCCGCCCCCCACTGAAATGAATCCCCTGGTCCAGGCCACCTTGCATCCCCAGACGTTTGATAAAACCTCCGCCGTGGTGAATTCCCCCAGCGGGTTCGTTTTCTACACGGCTGGCCCGATTCGCCAACGAGATCAAGTGGTCGGGGCGATCTTTGTCGGTACCCAGTTGCCTCGCCTGTTACGCCAGGTCGCAGAAGATAGCCGCAGCCAGAGTGCAACGTTTTACGGCGGGAGCGGGCTGGCGCTGGGGTACGAGTGGCGCAGCCCCAACCCAGGGGTCGCCCGCTGGCCGGCCCTGCCCGGAAACTGGTATCAGGAAATTCGCACCCGTCCCGACGACCCCGCCCGGTTCCGTACCGTGGTCGTTGGGGCGGACACCTATGTCGAGGTGCTGGGACCCGTGCCGGGCCAGGGATTGGCCGAGGCGCCCGGGGTGGTGTCGCCCGGCGTCTACGGAGTGACACTGAGTACGCGCGTGCGGGATGCCGGGGTTCTGGAAGGGCTATGGCTCTTAATTCCCGGAGTCGGTCTCGGCCTGCTGCTGATTATCTGGATCGGCCTGCGATTGGCCGCGCAGATTGATCGCCCGGTCACCCAATTGGTCACCGCCGCCGAGGAGGTAGCACGGGGCAACTTGCTGGTGCAGGTGCCGGTCACACGAGAAGATGAGCTAGGCGTGCTGGCCGAAGCGTTCAACCGGATGAACGCCCAATTGCGGACCACCGTCGAACGCCTGCGCGAGACGGCGATCCGCATCAACCAGTCCACCACCGAAATCTCGACAGCGGCCACGGAGCAA